>JACRBX010000245.1 GCA_016219225.1 Deltaproteobacteria bacterium | reverse complement strand
CATCCAAACACCCTGGTGACCTTGTCGAACTCGGCCTGGAAGATGAATGGCTTTATGCCGTGACCTACGTTGACGTGGGTCCGATAGGAGAGCGTGTCGATAAGAAAGAATATGTCACCAACTGGGAAAAGACAATCCGGTCCGCTGAAAAAGAGGACCCGATTATTCAGAAAGTTCAGCAGGATGATTTATTGTCGGAAGAAGAGGAAAAAATACTTTCCGATAAGCTTAACCGCCCTGAGATGTATTTCAACGAGGAAAACCTCCGACGAGCTTACCGCAAGCCGGGCGGGAACCTGATCGATTTTATCAAGGCCGCCCTGGGCCGCCTGAAAATGAAGCCACGGGAAGAGGAGTTGACCGAAAATTTTCAGGCCTGGCTGGTATCCAAGTCACTCACTCCCAATCAGGCCCAGTATCTTTCATTGATCAAAAACCGTGGAATTGCCCGCGGCCGAATCGAGCTGGAGGATTTATTTCAGCCTCCATTGTCTATTCTGAATGCGGCCGGGCTTGGGGTAGAGCTATTTGGAGAAAAGGGGCTTAAGGAGATTATCGAAGATATGAATGAATCGGTTTTTATAAAGGAAGTCGCTTAAGGAGCATTAATGAACCAGGATTTACGGAGAAAATTGGATCGGATCACCGACATCCTCTGGGCCGGTGGTGTTACCAATCCGGTAACTTATATTGAACAGATATCTTATCTGATTTACTTGAAGTTGCTCGACGAAGAGGAGTCGAGCCGGGAATTAAAATCCCGCCTTTTGGGCAAGTCCGCCAATGGTAATGGCCGACTTCTTTTCCCTAAACAAGCCGAACGCTATCGCTGGACCAAGTGGCGGTTCAAGAGCGGCCCTGATCTTCGCGATTATGTACGGGACGAGGTTTTTCCTTATATGGCCTCCCTGGTTAAGGAGGAACCCCAAATCGCCGAATATTTCCGGGATGCCATATTGGAAATTATGGATCCCAATGTACTCAAGCAGGTGGTGGATGAAATCGATGGAATCGACTTTGCAAAACTCGGAACGGATGTTAAAGGCGATATCTTTGAATATCTCCTGACTCACCTGGGACAATCGGCCCTGAACGGTCAATTCCGCACCCCCCGGCAAATCAGGACTATGATGGTAGCCATGCTCGATCCAGACCTGGGAGACACGATATACGATCCAGCCTGCGGCACCGGCGGTTTTCTCATCGATTCGGTGGAATACATTCTGGCCAAATATTCAACGGAACCCCAGGAAGTGCCTATCTACGGAGAAGAATGGCTGGAGAAAAGGGGGCAATCAATAGAGGAGGCCAAGAAAGAAATACCGACCATTCAGACCTATCATAAAGGCCCGGGAGAAAAAATCCCTGATTGGGGTGTCCTGGAACGATCCATCTACGGCAACGATGTATCCCGCCAAATGATGCGCATAGCCATGATGAATCTGGTGCTCCATGGTATCCGCCAGGCGAATGTCAAAAGGGCTAACACCCTATCGGACATGGGTGGCCTGTCAGAAGATGATTTGATCCGCCGCTACAAGGTGATCCTTTCCAATCCGCCCTTTGCCGGCGTGCTCCCTAAAGAATCCATCCGCAAGGATTTGCCTACAAACTCCAAAAAGAGCGAACTCCTTTTCCTGGGGGTAATGATGGAGGCCCTCGTCCCCGGTGGGCAATGCGCAGTGGTAGTGCCTGAAGGCTTGCTCTTCCGATCGACCTCGGCTCACTTGGAGCTTAGGCGCAAACTGGTGGAAGATTTTGATCTTCTGGCTGTGGTATCCCTACCTGCCGGTGTTTTCAAACCATACGCCGGTGTCAAAACTGGTATCATAGTTTTCAGGAAACCAATGTCGATTGCAGATCGAGGATTGAAGATTTCAAAACAAAAGAATCCAAGCGAAAATAAAAAGGTTTGGTTTTACGAAATCCGGGCCGATGGATATGACCCGGACAAAATTTCCGGAGGTGGACGGCCCGAGACACCGGAACGGAATGATATTCCTGACCTTTTGCTTCAATGGACAAAATATAAAAAATCCAGCTTTAAGAACCCTCCCGGTGTGGAAGCCGGGACCCTTCTACCAGCAGAAAGCGATGAATCTCGATGCTGGTGGACAACATTGGAAGTCATTACGGAGAACGATTACAACTTGGCTGCCGGCCGTTACAAGCCGCAAATTACCGAAAAAGCTCATGAGGAAGACCCGGCTGATCTAATCAGGGAAACCCTGGCTCTTGAAAACGACATCGCTACCGGTTTGAAAAAGCTACTTCAGGAAATAGAGACGGTAAGATGAATTGGACTATGTTTCCAATGCCGGAAGTTGTAGATATTAATCCTCGTCGTCCCCAATCAATTAAGTTAATTGATGATGATCCGATAACATTCGTTCCCATGATGGCTGTTTCAGAAAAAAATGCCGTCATTGAAGCGGCAGAGGTACGTCCATATGGAGAGGTGAAAAAAGGATTTACATACTTTGAGAATAAAGATGTTCTTTTTGCCAAGATTACTCCATGTATGGAAAATGGAAAATCTGCGCTTGCGTTCGGGTTAAAAAATAATATTGGTTTCGGTTCGACCGAGTTTCATGTACTTCGAGCCAACCAGAACGTATTGGATCCTCGATTTCTTCATTACTTTATCCGCCGTCAAACATTTCGAAAAGAAGCTAAATTGCGGATGAGGGGGGCCGCTGGACAACAAAGAGTGCCTCAAGATTTTTTTGAAGATGTTCTGATTCCATTACCTTGTATCTCCGAACAGAGACGGATTGTGGAAATTCTTGACCAAGCAGATACCTTGCGAAAGAAGCGCGCCGAAGCCGATGCCAAAGCCGCCCGCATCCTCCCCGCCCTTTTCTATAAAATAATTGGCGATCAGGTCACGAATCCCCATGCTTATCCTAAAGTGTCTGTGGGAGAACTCGTTGAGCGGATTCAGCGGCGAAACCCTACTGATTCTCCAGACAATACCTTTAAATATGTTGACATTTCCGGTGTAGATGGTGAGTCGGGCAAAATTGTTGAATTTAAGGAATTGGCCGGGCGGGAAGCACCGAGTCGGGCACGGCAGGTCATCCGAACGAATGACATTTTGATTTCAACGGTTAGGCCTTATTTGAGGGCGACGGCACTGGTTCCTGCTGAGCTTGACAACGAGATTTGCAGCACGGGATTCTGCGTACTCCGAGCCAGAAACAACAAGGGGTTTGGCTATCTCTACACTTTATCTCGACTTCGATGGTTCACCGAATCATTGAACAGCATGGCTAGAGGTGCTTCCTATCCTGCGGTCACGGACAATGACGTGCTTGGGTTTAGAGTTTCATATCCCACGGATAATTCCAAAATAAAACAATTTGATGATGTGATTTTACGGCTTATTGAATTACAAGATTCTCGAAGGAACTCTTCGAACATGTTAGATAATCTGTTTGCAACCATTCTCCATCAAGCCTTCACAGGTGATCTCACGCACAAATGGCGCGAAGTCCATATGGAAGAACTCCTGGCTGAAATGGAGGCGCAGGCTAAGGTTTTAGGATGAGTGATTTATAATGCACTGGAAATCTTTTGTATCAACTCCGAATCTGAAGCTTGCATGGAGGCGGATAAATACTGGCTTAAATCTCCAATATAAGAGATTTTTCCGTGAATTATATCTTGTATATGAAAGCGCTGTCGATGAGAATATTCGGGATTTACATAAGAAGCTTATCGCGAAGGCATGGCAGCCAAATCATTCCACACGAATTTACCTTCCAAAGCCATCTGGCCTTCAGCGTCCGATATCGCTGCTTTGTATCGAAGACCAGATTCTCCTGCAAGTAATTGCGAATGTATTTGCCCAAAAATTACGCACAAAACGACAGAGGGTTGAGCTTGATACCGTCTTTAGCAATAAGCTTACTGAACCCGGGGATTCGATCTTCTTTACAGAGCGATGGCAGTCCACCTACAGTGTTTTCCAAGATAAATGTGTGGAATACTTCACAAAGGGCTATAGATGGGCGGCCCATTTCGATCTCTCAGCCTATTACGATACGATTTCCCATGACCTTTTAATCCGGATCGCGTCGCCTCATAACCCCCATCCGGAAACTTGGGATATCGTGAGTAAATGGTTGCAGAAATGGTCGGCAGCTGATAGTTCTGCAATGACGGGTCACGGTATTCCACAAGGGCCTATAGCCTCTGATTTTCTTGCTGAAGCATTCTTTTTGCCGATTGACATCGAACTCTTGAAGGCAGGTTGTAATTATATTCGATATGTAGATGATATTCGTCTATTTGGGAAGACGGAAAATGAGGTACGTCAAACTGCTATTATGTTGGAACAGCTATGCCGTCACCGAGGCTTGATTCCGCAGAGCAAGAAATTCGAAATTAAAAAACTTGAATCTCCGGGAGATGCAATGGGCGCCCTCCCCAGTCTCGCCCCAACTGAAGGGAAAAGAGATTCGGACCCTGAGATGACAATTTCAGATGCGCGCGAAATTCTTAAATCAGCTATTGGAGGCAAGCCGCTAAAGATTAAGGACAAATCGCGCTTTCGGTATGTTATGTATCGTGCTCCTGTGGATGGAAAATTTCTAAATATAGTGCTAAAACTATTACCAAGGCATCCGGAACACATCGATGCATTTCTCGCTTACTTTTCTAATTTCGGCTATCGCCGAAAGATTGTCCGCGTGGCGTTGCAGTACTTGGCAAGTGGGTTGCCATACTCGTATGTACGTGGAGAAATATGGCATGTTATTTCCTTACTGGGATGCCGAAATGAACTGAGTTTGGGGTTGGAGCTTGCCCGTGCCGATGTAAAAAAACGTAAGGCTTGCATGGCCCTATCTTGGGGTGTAATGCATTATCTAATGCGATGTGAAGTGGAAGGTTTATCACGATTAGGAAGAAGATTGGCTTCTGAACTCCCCATTAGTCGGGCATTGCTTGCTCCTTTCTTCCCTGACAAGGAGTTCAAACCGAACGGTCTGGCGAAAACTTTATTGATCGGTACAGTGGAGGAGCAGCTTGCAGCAGCCCGTGAACTTCAACGTCGAAGAATATCCCTGAATATCTTGGAAATACGGCAGAGCGATTTATCACCGATATGTAGAAATTCTTTAAGATCACTTGGGGTTATCCACCGCCGTCAACAAACTGAAACCGACTGGGTTGCTGAAAGGCTAATATCTCTTTACAGTTGTGCAAATATTCAAATTTGGAGGCAGCTTTTAGGGACTGAATACGAACACGCATTACAAATTCTCATAGAGGCAGAAGCGCGTTTTCCCGCAGCATACTCAGAGTGGCTTGCTTTACAGGATAGCTTCAATGACATAACCGTTCGTCAGTTTTTTAGTTTCCTCGAATCAAAAGGTCTGCCAGGTCATTCAAGACTTAGCGGTGGTGGCCGGTTGGTGGGATATGGCACACTGATTGCCGTTGGATCACCATTTGACAGACACTACCCAACTGAAGCGGTTTTGTTACGCCAAATTCACAATAGACGTAACCTACTTCCCGGCTCTCATCCATACGATAACAGAGGGGGAGCAAAAAACCGCTGGCTTTTGAGAAAAGAACGGGATGATTTAGCTTTGGTAGTTAAGAATTCACTGGATAGAATTGCTGAGTTGGTAGAAGCAAACTCAATTTAGGTAAAAATATGATGCTAAGTATCTCAATCGGAAATTTTAAAGCCTTTGCCGATACCCAACGCATCCCTATTCGCCCTTTGACCCTTATCTATGGGGCGAATAGCTCCGGCAAATCGAGTATTCTCCATAGTCTGATTTTTGCCCATTATGCCTTGGAGACCGGGGAACTTGATGTCCATCGGTCCAACTTGGGCGGGGATGCTGTAGATTTAGGGGGTTTTCGGCAGTTTGTTCATAGGCGTGAAGTAAGCCGCAGGTTGGAATGGTCTGCAGAATTGGATACAGCTTATTTTAAAGGGCGTTTGCAGGAATTACTGGCTCCCGTTAAAAAGGCCATGATTACTGTTACAATTGGGATCAGCCTCGACGATCAAGGCCGACCATTATCTGGGGCTAAACCTGAGATCATTGCTTATGAGCTGTTTGGGGATAACAATAGCCTTCTTCGCATGAGCAGACGCAGAGATGGTTCCTTGAAACTGGATCGCCTGGAACATGACAATCCGATTTTCAGGGAAGTTATAAAGGCTATCGTGGAAACGTCTACAACAACGGAAACCTTTCGTCCTTCCGACTATGAAGGTCTAGAAGAAGCTATTTCGGAAATCGTTCCAGAACTTGAGGCTTCTGTTGAAAAATTCCTTCCTGCGGGGATAAATAAAACCGACTTTTTTACACCTGATGCTCAGCCTTCTCTTTTTCCTGTTAGTAAAGGTCGGCGACAGGAAGATCTTGCGGCGGCTGTGCGGTTCTTTATTCCTCGGACAATTAATGAATTAATCCGGGGGGTTAGCAGTTATATTGAATCTGAACTTCTGCGTCTTCAATATTTGGGCCCCCTTAGATCCTATCCACCCAGGCATCTTGCTTTTTCTCAACATCATGATCCCAATTGGTTTGCTGGCGGTGGTTATGCCTGGGATGTAGTCCGACAAGATTCAAAAGTTCGAGAAAAGGTTAACGAGTGGCTTACTTCCCAGAATCGACTACAGACACCTTACGAGTTAACAATTCGGAATTTATTAACTATAGACGATTTAAATCGTGACTTTTGGGATCACCTTATTGATATCGAAGCGCAATATACAGGAATTGGAAAATACGAAGGTATGGATTATAAAGGGGATCTCTTTGGAGAATTAGTACCTTCAATTCTTGATAGACTGAAAGATAATCAGGAAGAATTGTCAGATATTCAAGAAGTTATTTTAATTGATCGCCGGAGCAAAACAGTGGTAAGCCATCGAGATGTGGGTATTGGGGTAAGCCAAGTTTTGCCTGTCCTTGTTGGAGCCTATGCTTCGCACAACAAAATTATCGCCATTGAACAACCCGAAATTCATCTTCATCCGGCCATTCAAGCTGATCTTGGCGATGTTTTTATTCAATCGGCCCTTGGCGAGAATAGAAACCGCTTTCTGATTGAGACCCATAGCGAACATTTGTTGTTGCGGATTATGCGTCGGATGCGGGAAACAAATGCAGGAAAATTGCCTAAGGGATGTTTACCGGTCTGCCCCGAAGACGTGATGGTCCTGTTTGTAGAGCCGGATGGCTCCCGGAGTATCGTCAGAGAGATGCCTTTGAATGAAAATGGGGAGCTGGTCAAAGCCTGGCCTGGTGGCTTTTTTGAAGAGGGACTTCGGGAGATTTTTTAATGGCCTTGTTGTCAGAGTATGCCTTTACTCCGGATGTTATTGACGGCACTTCATATGGAAGTGTCGAAACCTGCGGCTTACATCTTCAAAATATAAAAGAGGTTTTGATTCAGGAAGGGCTCGTTCGGAACCTTTGGAATGGAGAATGGGCTCAAACATTCGTAAATGATCACAGACCATGGCACCCCCGCGGCAAAGAGTTGATTAAAAAATTAGCTCTTCAAAAACGACTTATTTTTCATACGGGCATTGGCCAAAATCTCCCGTCTAATGATTCGGAATGGTGCGAGGAAGCCTTGGCCAGTCACAAGACAATCCCTCTAAACGGAATTATCGTTACGGATTGTATCTCCGGTTTATTCAAAGGCCAACCCATTATAGCTCCGGTTCAGAAACTATCCACAACCTCATGGTGGTCCAGCCGAAGCCCTTCAATCAGGCCACATAGAAGAATAGAAGATTATAAGAATGCCTTAAATCTTGTGCTGAAACATGCCAATTCCATCATGTTTATTGATCCCCACCTGGACCCAGGTCGGGGCCATTACCAAGAGTTCATTAAACTTCTGGAGGAGGCTGGTGGTAGGACCCCTGTTCCTTTAATAGAGATACATCGTGTCTGTTATCGGGGTTCAGGATCACAACGTCAGATATTAAACCTATCCGATCTGGAGGAAACGTTCAGAAAAAAGTTATCAGAGACTTTAAAGCAGATTGGATTGGACATCGAAGTTTTTATCTGGGATGATTTTCATGATCGCCACCTGATCAGCAATCTGGTTGGTATTGGAATGCAAAATGGATTTGATACCACTACGGCCCCGAATTCCCAAACCACCTGGACGCGATTGGGGCGAAAAGACAGGGACGATATCCAGAAAGAATTCGATCCAGCTTCAAATAGGCATAGTCTGAAAGGAAGATTCAGAGTTCCTTAAAAAGACAACTACGGCAGGTATAAATGAGAAAGAATATAATAGAGTATCTGGACCTTAAGGAGGCAATCAAATGAACACGGCTCCGGAATATCAGGGCATGCGGTGGTTTAAGTGCGATCTGCATGTCCATACCCCAGAAGATGCAGGGCATTGGAATGATTCATCCATCCGGTTGCTTTCTCCAAGGTCAGAGGAGGACCTTCAGGAAAAGGCCCGCCGATTTCTTCGATACTGCCACGACCTTGAGTTGGATTGTATTGCCGTAACGGATCACAATTTCAGTGCTGAAACTGACCATAGAAAATGGTTTTTAACCCATGTGATCGAACAAAACAAGACGGCGGCCGATTCCTCAGGACGTGCGCCTTTGGTTATCTTTCCAGGCTTTGAGCTGGATATCCGGTATCACGTTCTTTGCCTTTTTGAGCCGGTTAAGGAAGGGAAAAGGCTTCAAACGATTAGTGATATTTTAACGAATATGGGTATGGCAGCTAACGACCGTTTCATTAACGGCGTGTCTCAACAACCAAAACATCATGGACAATGCTGGTCTTTAAGGGAAGTCCTCGATAAAGTGCAGAAAGAGATTGGCGGCATTGTAATTGCGGCGCATGCTTTCAGTAATGATGGTATCTGTAATGATCCTGTTAACATATCGGATTTTATCAACAATCCTGATCTTTATAGTGTTGAAGTAAACTCCTGGCCTCTTTCCGAAAAGGCCCGATTGATATTAAATGGCTCATATGAACAATGGAATCGGCCTAAGCCCAATCGTCAGCCGGCACCGATATGCGGATCGGATGGGAAGTCATTGGAGAATTCCGGTGTTCCTAATAACTTGGGGTGCCGTTTTACCTGGATTAAAATGTCCCGCCCCTCCATCGAAGCTTTACGTCAGGCCTTTCTCGATCCGGAGTCCCGGATCAGTTTGAATCCCACTCCGCCACAGGTTACCCATACGCAGGTGAGAACTATCAGGATTAGAGATAATAAATTTTTAGAAAACCAGGCCATTGTCCTTTCACCTCACCTCAATTGCATTATAGGTGGCCGGGGGAGTGGCAAGTCCCTGCTTTTCGAAAGCTTGCGCCTTGGCTTGCGGGGGGAGATGACCTTCGAAGGCATGGATGAAAGAGACCATGTGGCTGCCAGACAAGTCAAACGGCTTCGAGGAACATTTAGAGGTTCAACCCGGATCGAATTGGGTGTCGTTCATGGAGGTCTTGAAGACCATATCGTCGTCGATGGTTATGGACAACCAGCCCATATCGAGAGCCGAAACGTAGATGACCTTCCAACCGTCTTCCGGCAGCTTGCTGCTATCATTTTCAGCCAGGAGGAAATTACCCAACTTGCTGACCGGCAGCAATCTCTCCTGCAGTTCATTGATAGTCTGGCCGCTGATCGGTTGGAGCCTTATCGGGCAAGATCGCTGGAACTTATTGATCAGTTGAAATTGGCGCACAAAATGGAAGAAACCATTAGACGTCTCGATGCCGAGTTAAATTCCTTAAAGCAGAAAGAGGAAGAGCTTGCCCGCCAACTTGCGGCTAAGGCACAAGTCCAGGAGGAGCTAAAAAGGCACCGAGGTGCTCAGGAATCAAAAAGGTACCTCGATTCATTGGTAAACAAATCACTTGAAACGGAGAACCGGCTTTTAGAACTGACCGAAGAATTGGAAACCGAGCCCTTGCCCCTGGGAAGTCGTTTGGACGCTTTTCCTGGTAAAAGGTATTTCCAACAGGTTGAGGAAGTAGTTACCGCTGCCTATCAGGGTATGGCTGAAGCCATACGCTCCGCCGCCAGGGCTTTTCGAAGGAATGTGGATCAGGCCCTGACCAAACATCCTGACTGGGAAAAAGCCCAGCAGGCTATCCTAACGGCTGAAGAACAATTTCAACAAGCTTGCAGTGAAAAAGGATTGACCACATTGGAGGCCGAACAACTGCGAGAGACCGAAATTCAACACCGAGCTAAACAAGCAGCCGTGCGGGCTAAGGAGGCTGAAATTGGTGTCAAGAGGAAACAAATGCCTGACAGGGATGATCTATTGAAGAACCTGACGGAGTGTTGGTTTAATGAAACCAATAAACGAAAAGCCATTCTTGATGAAATGGTTTCGAGCGATACCATGCCCCGCACAAACTGCCGACAATCTATATTGAAAACATCCCTTATATTCGCAGGAGATAAGGAAGCGTTTTTGAAGAAATGGAAGGAGATATCCCCGGATGCCCGTTCTCAGGCAGGCCGGGTATGGGACCGAGAATCCCGGGACGGGGAAGGTGGAGAAAATATTGGGGAACATCTCTTTGAGGCTTTTCAGTCGGAAATCAACAATTCTCAAACGTCTCTGATGTCTGGAAATCCGATCCAATGGTTGGAAAGGAATATGGGCACCCCTACAAAACTTCCTGGTATAGTGCAGAACCATTTGGATGCAATCAAGAATGTGCAGCAAGAACAAGCTGAAAAATGGTTCGATCTATTACTGACGCGTATTCCGGATTCAGCCGATCTCGTTTTACTTCGCAGCGATGACACCGAAGCCGGTTCTTTTCAGAAAGGAGATCTGTCAACCGGACAGAAAAATACGGCCATCCTTTCACTTCTCCTTGCCCGGGGACACGGCCCTGTTTTAATTGACCAGCCCGAAGATGAGCTCGACAGCGAATTTTTATACCAGGAGTTGGTTCCTATGCTCCGTAAAGCCAAGATTCAGCGGCAATTGATTATTGTTACCCATAATGCCAATCTTCCGGTAAATGGCGACGCAGAGTTAGTCTATACCCTTGAAGCCAGGGGGGGGAAGGGGACCTGCCGTGCCCAGGGGGGCCTTGATCGCTCCGAAGTGACCAGGGCAGTTCTGGACATCATGGAAGGCTCAAAAGAAGCATTCATAAAGCGCAAGGAGAAATATAACTTTTAATTGGCGAGGATTCTTATGTACGATGATATGCAAGCCCTATTGGCTGAAATGGCCGCCGGAGAAGATACCTATCTGGAGTTAAAAGAGGTTATCTTTAAAGGGGACCAGGTCCGTATCGGCGAAGCAGGACGGGCAGCGCCCGAAATTGCCGAGGTTTTTTGCTCCATGGCCAACACCGAAGGCGGGGTTATTGTTTTTGGTGTTCGAAAGGATAGCGCGGTTGTCGGTATTCCTGTTGATAAACGTCCTGTCCTTGAGCAATTTGTCGTCAATACAGGCCTCCACAATTGCAAACCCATGATTGAACCCATTATAAACTGGGTTCAACTGCCTGACGAAGATCGGAATCCGCGTCTTTGTCTCAAGATAGATATTCCAAAAGCCTATTATTCCGTTCATCAAACAATTGATGGTCGTTTTTTGAAACGGGTGGGGAGCCATCGTCATCCGATACCACCAGAGCAATTGGGCCGACTGCTTGCCCTCCGGAACCTATTGATTCCTTTTGAAGAAAGACCGGCCTTGGGAAAAACATTATCTCTCATAGATCGATCAAGAGTGGATGCTTACTACCAACGTCGTTTTTCCAGATCTTTCCAAATGGATGGACTGACCTATGAACGTCTATTGATCAATCTAAAACTGGCCATAGAAATGCAACAGCAAACCATACCGACTCATCTTGGTATTCTTCTTTTTTCAGAACGTCCCGATACCGTTCTAGGGGGTGCTTTCATAGATATAGCGGCATACAAGCATGACATAGCTGATGGAGAAACGGCCGATGTAAAAAAAGTAACCGGTCCTCTTCCGGAACAGATTCTTCAGGTTCTCCATTATTTTCAGACCTCCCCCCTTATCGCCACCGCATCTAAAAAAGAGGTTTTAGGGCGGCGAGATCTTCCGGCATACGTGGCTACTGCCCTTCAAGAAGCGGTTGTCAATGCGGTGGTCCATCGCGACTATGAGATTACCGGCTCTCAGATTATTATTCGTATCTTCCCCGATCGCATTGAAATTCAAAACCCGGGCGGGTTACATAATACCTTGACCGAGGAGGCTCTTTACACAGGCTGCCAGCCGGTTCGTCGCAATCAACAACTGGCTGGCTTCATGCGTGATTTCCCGAGTCCGTTAACTGGGACCAGTTTTATGGAGGCAAGAGGTGAAGGGTTTTTGAACCTGGTGCGGGATAGTAGGGAACTTTCCGGGAAACGACCGGAAATTAAAAGAATCGGTGATGCCGTCAAGTTGACTATCTTTGCGGAACTGGCCGATTAAGGAAGTATTAATTTAAGCCTTCAA
This sequence comes from Deltaproteobacteria bacterium, assembly GCA_016219225.1. Taxonomy (NCBI): domain Bacteria; kingdom Pseudomonadati; phylum Myxococcota; class Myxococcia; species Deltaproteobacteria bacterium. The sequence goes on along the minus strand of JACRBX010000245.1, from coordinate 27,400 downwards.
GGTATCCTGAGGATATTGAGAAGATGAAGAAAGATTATAGCAGGAAAAAAACGGAATTAATGCTTGAAAAAAGCAAAGGGTTTTTGAAATGGTTAAAAAGAAAATAAGAGCGGTAGCTAAATTCTTTGGGGAAAAACTGGAGGAAGAAAATGTAAGGGTGTCAAAAATCATCCTTTTTGGTTCCCAGGTGAAAGGAAATGCCACCGCTGAAAGTGATATTGATATTGTGGTGGTTTCTGAAAATTTCAGAAGAAAAAATATCTTTCGGAGGGTGGAGTTATTAAAAAATGCCGAAATCCAAACCATCAAAAAATTCATGGTGCCCCTGGATATCATTACCATGACGCCGGAAGAATATAAAAACAGAACCACCCTGATGGCTGAGTACGCCCATGAAGGGGAAGTCGTTTTCGCCGGTTGAACCGTCTGCCCCTGATCGCCCGGCCGGGAACTCTGTCCGACCTTCGGGAGTCCTTTTTATTTTTAAGAATCTTTATGATCCCCATGTCCCGAAATATTACCACCGCCGATAAAAAAATCCAAGGACTCCTGGGCAAGGCCATCCGGGACTATGATATGATTGCCGACGGCGATCATCTGGCCGTGGCCGTTTCCGGGGGAAAAGACAGTATGGCCTTGCTTTTTATGCTGAAGGAGCGCCTGAAATGGGTGCCTATACGCTATGATTTGCTGGCTATCCATCTGGACATGGGGTTTGAGGGGACCCAGCCTCAACGGATTGAAGCCGCATGCCGGGAAATGGGGGTGCCTTTCTATTTCGAAAAAACCGACTACGGAATATTGGCCCATGGACCTGAAAATAAGGAAAACCCTTGTTTTTTATGTTCCTGGCTCAGGCGGAAACACCTTTTTCAACTTTCCAAGGTTCTGAATTTTACCAAAATCGCCCTCGGCCATAATAAAGATGACATCATAGAGACTTTATTTCTGAATATGTTTTTCAGCGGAGAACTCAGCACCATGCTCCCCAGGCAGTCTCTGTTTGAAGGTCGGTTAACCATTATTCGTCCTTTGGCCCTCTTGGAAGAATCCAAAATCAAAGGGTTTGCCCGGCGGATGAATCTCTTCGAAATTCCCAACCCCTGTCCCAGCGCCCAGAATTCTTCCCGGAAAGAGATCAAAGAGTTTCTGTCGGTCTTTTATGCCCGCAACAAGAAGATCAGGGGCAATATCTTTCATGCCTTAAGTCACTGCCGGCCCGAATATTTGCTGCCGCTGATTTCCAAACGAACACCGCAAAACCAAGGGAAGACTAAAATAAAGTAGGGCAGGGGGTAAAAAAATTCTTGACACTATGAAATGAATTATATAACTTGTATACAAGTTAATTGCATACAATATAAGAGGAGCCTTGAAAGGAGAAAAAATGTCTACACTATTCGAAGCGACCGAAATCAATGGAATGAAACTGGCCAATCGATTCGTGCGTTCGGCGACCTGGGAAGGGATGGCCGGTGACGACGGATCAGTAACCCCGGCCCTGATAGACCTCATGGCCCGGTTGGCCGAAGGCCAGGTCGGCCTGATCATTTCCAGCCATGCCTATGTCAGGAAGGAGGGCCAGGCCGGTCCCAGACAGTTAGGCGTCTATAAGGATGAACTGACCGACGGGCTCAAGCAGATGACCCAGGCCGTTCACGGGCAGGGTGGTCGGATCGTTCTCCAAATAGCCCATTCCGGCTGTCTGGCAAACCCGGATCTCACCGGTCAGGATCCGATGGGTCCTTCAAGCGTCGAGGGATTTTCCAAGTCTCCCTGTAAGGCCATGACCCTTCAAGACATCCAAGAGCTTGTCGAAGCCTTTGGCCAAGGGGCCCGAAGGGCCAAGGAGGCCGGGTTTGACGGGGTTCAGCTCCATTCGGCCCACGGCTATCTGATGAGCCAATTTATATCTCCTCTTTTCAATAGGCGCACCGATGCTTATGGAGGTTCGGTGGAGAACCGATACCAGGTCTTAAGAGAAGTTTTAAAAAAAGTCCGATCAACAGTGGGCAATGATTTCCCTGTTCTGGTCAAACTGAACTCTGAAGATTATCTGGAGGGTGGGCTTCGTTTGGAAGATTCTTTGAAAATCGGGATCCTGCTCCAAAAAGATGGAATCGATGCTATAGAATTAAGTGGTGGAACAGTAAAATCGGGCAAGTTATCCCCTTCCAGGGCCGGAATTACCAGCGAAGATAAAGAGGCCTATTTCCTGGAAGCGGCCAGGGCCTTTAGGCAGAATCTGGAAATTCCCTTGATATTGGTAGGGGGAATTCGCTCTTTGGCGGTAGCGGAAAAGATTATTGATCAAGGTATTGCCGATTATCTCTCTATGAGCCGGCCGTTCATTCGAGAACCAGGACTGATTAAACGGTGGATGTCCGGAGACCTTAGCAAAGCGACCTGCCTTTCTGATAACCAGTGTTTCGTCCCGGCCATGGCCGGAGAGGGAATCTATTGTGTCGTTGATAAAAAAAATGGGTAAAATTGAGTTAAAAAAGTTGTTCATCCCAAGCCCTTGCAAAACTTTAGCCCCATGAAAAATCTGATGCTGAATCCGAATTATGTTGACTTTCTCTCTTGCCATTCCGGTGAAAACCGAAATCCAGGGTCTTTTCCTTTCAGGATAATTTCTGGATTCCGGCATTCGCCGGAATGATGGGGAAGTTACCGACGCTTTTTTAAAAGCTAAATTGACATAACCCTTCTCTAAACCCGCTCATTTTTTTAACTAATCGTTTTAACTTAACAATATCGCGAAACTTTTTACGTCATTCCCGAATGTCTTTATCGGGAATCCAAATGATCGCACCATCCGAAAACCAAAAGTTCCCGGATGGAATCTGTATAGGAAACAAAATAAATTAAAAAATTATCTGCTTGACATAAAATATTAAATGTAATATTGCATGCAATATAGAATGATATATTTAATTAAAAAACCCGTTGTTTTTCCCAAACACTGGCAGATGATAACAATATCCAGGAAAACGTTGTTTAGAAACTTCCTCGAGGGGAAAGCCCATTCCGGTTAACGCCTGGTACGACAAAATTGGAGGAATAGAATGGCTAAACCAACACGGTACACACAAGAGATGATTGATGAGTATTTAAGCAAGGGGTTATGGCGTAAAGAATCGATTGCCGATTTATGGGACCAAAATGCCAAATTAATTCCCCAAAAAGAGGCCCTTATTGATTCGAAAGGTCGGTTGACCTGGTTGCAGGTGAAAGAACTCTCAGATAACATCGCTCTGAGCTTTCTGAAAAGGGGCTATAAGAAAGATGATGTCATTCATGTCATCTTGCCCAATTGCAATGACTCCTTTGTCGTTCGTCTTGCCTGTGAAAAAGCCGGGATTGTGGCCCTGACCTCGTTAATGACTTTACGGGAAGCTGAGCTTGAGTATGTCATCAAGACTTTTGAAGTAAAGGGGATTGTCCTCCCGTGGCAGTTCCGAAATTTTGACTACTATCAAGCTGTAACCGACCTGCGTTCGAAATTATCCAGTTTAAAAGATATCTTTGTGAGCGGAGACCCAGTGCCGCCTGGAACGCATTCTATCGAAGAGATGAAACGCGAGGCTGAAACCAAGGAATTTCCCGTGTCGCTGCTGGCGAAAACCAGGTTCACGTCAACCGAAGTCGTAACCGTTGGGCTGACCAGTGGCACGACCGGCCTCCAGAAGACAGCCGAGCATATGCCGGCGAATCGAATAGCAACGGGAACCGCCTATCAGCGGGCGGTCAAGTTAACGGGTGATGACATCGTTCTGAATTGTATCAATGCGGTCGCCGGACGGGGCGGGGCCTTTTGCTATTCCCAGCCGGAGATAGGCGCCAAAACGATTTGCCTCGAGATTTGGGATGCTGAAGAAGCTCTCAAGCTGCTCCAGCGTGAGAAGGCCACGATCTTGTTTACCGCTCCGGCCCAGCTAGCCATGGTGGTTAACCATCCCGATTTTGACCGATACGACCACAGGTCTCTGAGATGCGTTGTCTGTTCCACTTCTCCGCTGGATCAAGTTTTGATTATTGAGGCGGAGAAAAAATTAGGGGTGCCTATCCTCAACGGGTACGGTTCATTCGATGGCGGTGGGGTTTCCGGGACGGCGATAGATGATGACGTTGAAACCCGTCGCACGACCATGGGCAAACCCTACCCCGGGGTGGAACTGAAAGTAGTCGATGACAATGGTAACGAGGTCCCGGCCGGACAGGAAGGGGAATTGATTTATCGTGGGCCCTTGACCACGGCGGGCTATTACCGTGACCTGGCAAAAACCCTCGAGGCTTGGGGGACTCTGGGCAAGGAAGGCTGGTTCCACAGCGGCGATATTGTCAAAATGGATAAAAACGGAAACCTCGTCATATCCGGGCGCAAGAAGGACGTCATTATCCGGGGAGGGCAGAATATCTACCCCATCGAGATTGAGGAGTTGCTGGTCACTCATCCTAATGTGGACAAGGCCGCGGTGGTGGCCATGCCGGACCCCATCATGGGGGAAAAGGCCTGCGCCTATGTCGTTGTTAAGGGGCAAGAGAAATTGACCTTTGAAGAAATGAAGGACTTCCTGAAGAGCAAAAAGATTGCTCCCTACAAGATACCGGAACGGCTCGAGTATGTTGATGAAATACCGATGGAGAACTTCAAGATCCTCAAAAAGGTGCTCCGCGCGGACGTCGTCAGGAAGCTTAAGGCCGAGGAGAAAAGATAATCGCCAGTCCCCCTCTGTAGGGACGATACCTATCAAAACAAGAGAGGAAATGATCGATGTTCAACGATCTTCGTGGGTTTATTGCCAAGTCTGAAGAATCCGGTGAGGTTAGGCGGGTCGATGGCGCTGATTGGAACTTTGAGATCGGTTGGATCACCGAAGTCGAGGCCGGATTACCCAGCCCGAGAATACTGCTCTTCGACAATATTAAGGGGAGCGAGCCGGGCTATCGGGTAGCCACCAACCTGTTCAGTACGGACCACCGGGTGGCTATGTGCTTTGGCCTCCCTGAAGAACTCAGGGGCATGGGGCTGGTGCGGGCCATCAAGGAACGATTGGGCAGGGGGGTGCCCCATCTCCCGCCGGTTGAGGTCAAGACCGGCCCGGTGCTGGAGAATGTTTTCACCGGTGACGAGGTGGACATCCTGAAATTTCCGACACCCTGGTGGCGCCCGGGGGATGGCGGACGATACATCGGCACCATGGCGGTAACCATCACCCGTGATCCTGACGAGGGCTGGGTCAATCTCGCCTCGCAGCGGGTCCAGGTGCATGACCGCAACACGGCTACGGTCTTCATGGCCAGGGGACACCACGGTGATATGATGAGACGGAAATATTGGGCTAAGGGCCAGGGGTGTCCGGTAGCCATTACCTTCGGGCAGGAGCCGCTGGTTTTTGCCGGTGCCGATTGGACCTTACCCTGGGGAGTTCCGGAACTTGACTTTGCCGGTGGTCTCAAGGGGGCGCCCATTGAGGTCGTCAAGGGTATCACCACCGACCTTCCTATCCCGGCCACTGCCGAGATTGTTTTCGAAGGCGAACTCCTGCCGCCGGAGGCCGGAACGGTGTTAGAGGGGCCCTTCGGTGAGTGGGCCGGCTATTATGCCGGCGGCCAGCGGCCGCAGCCGATCTTCCGCGTGAAGGCCGTGCTGCACCGCAACCAACCCATTATCCAGGGGACCCTGGCCATGGTACACCCCAGAATTTGGACTCTGGGCCGTCATCTCTGGCGCTCAGCGCTGGTCTGGTCGGAATTGGAAAGGCAGGTTCCCGGTGTACAGGGCGTATGGGTTGTCGGGGAGGGGGGTGCCAACTCCATTATTGCCGCCTCCATAAAGCAGGAGTATGCCGGACACGCCAAGCAGACGCTGCAGCTTTTGAATGCCTTTCAAGCCACGTCGCTGCACATGCGTTACTGCATTGTCGTCGATGAGGATATCGACCCTTCCAACCTCTCCGAGCTCCTCTGGGCCCTCGGCACCAGGACCAATCCGATCGAGTCCATTGACATCGCCACCCATACCCGATGTTCGGAGACCAACCCCATGATGTCACCGGAGAAACGTGAGAAGGGCGACTTAACCCATTCCACGGCGCAAATCATCGCCTGCCGTCCCTGGCATTGGAAGGATAAATTCGCCAAGGCCACCAAGAGTCCCCCCGAGGACTTGAAGGCCATCCGAAAGAAATGGTGTGAACTTTGGGCTTAAAAATAAAGTGTGTCTTCATAAACTTAATAGCGGGAAAGGAGATCAAGAGATGAAAAAAGGAAAAAGGGTCAATGCCTCGGTGCTGATCATGGCCATGGTCTGCGGTTGTTTATTCGGAGCTCAGGGTTCCATGGCAGCAACCTATCCAAACCATCCGATTAAGCTGATAGTGGGTTTTCCCCCGGGAGGGCCGGCGAGTACGGTCTCCACGCTGATAGCCAAAAGGATGTCGGAGTTTATGGAACACCCCATTACGGTTGAACACAAGCCCGGAGGGGGCGCTACCCTGGCAGCCACCACGGTGGCTAAAGCCAAACCGGACGGATACACTCTTTTCACGGGGTCGGACAGTCCTCTTTTGATAGCCCCATTGATAAACCGCGACTTGTCCTATACGTTGGAAGACTTCATCCCGATTGTCGGATATGGCTACGCCCCCACAACCATAAGCTGCAAGAAGGGACGCTGGCATTCATTGAAAGACATGATCGCCGATGCGAAGAAAAATCCCGGAAAGTATACCTACTCAACCCAAAGCGTCAACAGCTTTAACCATTTCGTCATGAAGCTGCTCTGTGAGCAGGCGGGCATTGATTTAAAGATGGTCCCCTTCCCCGGGAACGCGGAGGCCCTGACCGCACTTCTGGGAGGGCACATAGATCTGGTCTGCGTTGCGGGGACATCCGGGCTTTATAAGGCGGGGAAAATGGACGTTTTGGCGATTGCCGAAAAGAAAGGCCTTAAGGATTATCCAAACATACCCACTCTGGCTGAATTAGGTTACCCGATATTTATGAACTCCTATTATTTTTTGTGTGCCCCCAAGGGAACCCCTAAGGAGATTATAAACAAACTTACTGAGGTTAACCAGAAGGTTTTTGCCAAATATGGCCAGGAGATAGAGGAGCTGCTTCAAAAATTTGAAATGTTATCCAGCTTTTTAAGTGCCGAAGAAGTCATTAAACAGAATAATTATCGAAGGGATGAATTCCGTAAAATTACCAAGGGGATGGGCATTTATGTGCCGAATCGTTAAATTCCCCTGGCCCTCTCCCGGCTCCGCCGGGAGGGCCACCCGGTTTTATCATTCTTAAAATATAAGGAACTATGAAGGTGATTCATGGTGAAGAATTTTGAAACTATTATTTGGGAAAAGGTGGAGGATATCGGCATCCTTACCCTGAACCGCCCTGACCGGTTCAACGCCGTCAATGACACATTGGTCCGGGAGGTTTTTTCTGTCGTGGATGGCCTTAACAAAGACGATAGCATCAGGGCCTTGATCATAACCGGCGCCGGCGACAAAGCGTTTTGTGCCGGAGCCGATGTCAAAAAAGACGACCAGGCGCTCGAATGGGATAAGGACACGGCCCCTCCTGAGGCTTTCCTGCAAGGATACCGGGATTCCGTCGTCCCCCTGATGTGCGGACTGCAGGGTCTTAAAATCCCGACCATAGCCGCCATCAATGGCCTGGCCATTGGGATGGGCTGTGATTTGACCCTCTCCTGCGATATCCGGATAGCCTGCGAAAACACCAGGGTCGCTTCCATCTGGATAAAGCGTGGCGTTATTCCTGCTGCGGGTGGATTTTGGCTCTGGCCCAGGATCGTGGGTCTGGGACGTGCGCTGGACATTATTTTCAGCGGCCGTTTTATTGAGGCTGAAGAGGGGGAAAAGATCGGCGTATTTAACAAAGTGGTCCCCGCACACAGCCTGAGAATGGAAGCCCTAAAGATGGCGAAAAGTTATACGGCCAACCCGCCGATCGCTATAAAACTGGCCAAGATGATGGTCTATCGCGGTCTTAATATGGAATTCCGTACCGGGGTAGAGCTGGCCGGGGCGGTCCAGACGGTCGCTCACCTCACCGAAGATCGTAACGAAGCCATGAACGCCTGGCGTGAAAAGCGCCAGCCGAAATTCAAGGGTCGATAGTATCCATCCCGAAAATACACCCTTCCGGATGGAGCGGTCAGCCATCAGCTTTTAGCTTTCAGCAAAACCTTTTGATGATAGTGGGTTAGGCGAATGCTGATCGCTAACTGCTGAAGGCTTCATTAGGAGCGAAAGCCATGCGAAGATACGACCTGATTAGCAGCCTCGTCTTTCTGGGTTGCGGGGTTTTTATCACCGGTGTTTCCCTGCGAATCCATGTGGGAACATTCGGAGACCCCGGTCCGGGATTATTCCCTCTCATTACTGGAATCCTGATGGGCATCATCTCCGGTGGAATGTTTATCAAGTTTCTCCTGATGTCCACCCCCGCGGGTCGAGAACCGCTTGGTAAGGACAAGAGGTTATGGCACTACAAGTGTGTTATTACCGTGGTGATCATGTTCCTTTATGCCCTCACCATTGATTGGCTGGGTTTTCTCCCGGTCACCCTTTTGATTTTATTTATATTATACAAGGCGGTTGGGGGGCTGAGCTTAAAAATATCCCTGGGAGGGGCAATCCTGACTGCTGCCATCACCTATCTTTTATTTAAGGTATGGCTGAAGGTCCAGCTTCCGGTGGGGTCATTAGGAATATAATATGGATATAGTGCATAATATTCTCTATGGCTTTTCAATTGTCTTGCAGCCCGGGTCGTTACTCTTTTGTTTCCTTGGGGTACTGATCGGAACCCTGATAGGTGTTCTTCCCGGTATCGGGCCATCGGCAACCGTCGCCATACTTCTTCCGGTGAGCATCGGCATGAGTGCGGCTGATGCGATGATTTTGCTGGCGGGCATCTATTATGGATCGATGTATGGCGGATCGACTACCTCTATTCTGGTCAACATTCCAGGTGAGTCAGCTTCGGTGGTCACCTGCATAGACGGCTACCAGATGGCCCGGCAGGGGAGAGCCGGGGTGGCCCTGGGCATGTCGGCCTTCGGATCATTTATCGGCGGCACAATCGGTGTCCTGGGCCTTATGCTTCTGGCACCGCCGCTGGCTGAATTCGCACTTCAATTCGGCCCGCCGGAGTATTTTGCCATGATTCTTTGCGGGTTTTCCATCCTGATTTATATAGGATCGGGGTCGAGACTCAAGGCCTTGCTGATTATTTTTTTGGGGTTATTCCTCGGGCAAATCGGCAACGATCTGGTGACCGGGGAATCACGGTTTACCTTTGGAAACCTGACCCTTATGGATGGCGTGCCTTTGGTGCCCATGGTCATGGGTTTATTCGGGATCGCAGAAGTCCTGACGAACCTTGAATCGACCTTCGAACGGATTCTTTTTACCACCAGGGTAAAGAATCTGCTTCCGAATCTTGCGGACTGGAAGGCTTCACTGGGCCCTATCGGAAGGGGGACGATACTCGGTTTTTTCTTGGGGCTTTTGCCGGGGGGGAGCGCGACGCTTTCCTCTTTTGCCTCCTATGCCGTGGAGAAACGGATTTCGAAGCACCCTGAGCAATTTGGAAAAGGGGCCATTGAGGGGGTCGCTGGGCCGGAAACGGCAAACAACGCCGCAACGAGTTCAGCCTTTATCCCCATGTTAACCCTTGGAATCCCCGCCAACCCGGTCATGGCCCTGGTCCTGGCCGCCCTGTTATGCCATGGGCTTCAGCCAGGCCCTCTTCTCTTGACGAAATCGCCTGATGTCTTTTGGGCGATTATCACCAGCATGTATGTAGGCAATGTTATGCTGGTGGTCCTGAATCTTCCCCTGATTGCCATTTGGGTAAAATTGCTGAAGGTTCCCTACGCCGTCTTATTCCCGCTCATTCTCCTCTTCTGTTTAATCGGATCTTATAGTACGTCGTCCAACTACCAGGAAATTATGATCATGACCATCTTCGGCGTCATCGGGTATCTGATGAGAAAATTTGAGTATGATCCGGTCCCCTTGGTTTTTGCCTTTATCTTAACGCCGCTTTTGGAGAGGGCTTTCCGCCAGTCCCTGGCCATGTCTAATGGAGGGTTCTTGATCTTCCTCCGCCCCCCCATTGCCCTTGTTCTGATGATAACAGCGTTCATCCTTATAGCCCTTCTGGTTTTACCACTCATAAAAAAAGGACTGTCCAAAACGGACGGATTGCATGGATAATGCTATATTTAATTAAATTTCAAAACAGGATTTAAATCATGGGGTATGAAAAAAAAATGCAAATAGATTCAAACTGGATCGGTGATGAAAATCTGACCCAGGTGGTTTACCGGCATATCAAAGAGATGATGTTTGACTATCAGATCGTTCCAGGGCAACGGCTTGTTTTTATTGATTTAGCCAAACGATTGGGGGTCAGTCGGACGCCGGTGAATAATGCCTTGAGCATTTTGGCCAATGAAGGATTTTTGGATTTTGTTCCTAATCAAGGATACTCCGTCCACGAGATTTCTAAAGAAGAGGCGACCTGTCTTTACGAAATAAGAGAAATTTTAGAATTGGGAGCCATCGAAAATGCCATTCAGAAGCAAACGCCCCAGAAATTAAAGGTATTGGAGGAGCAGAAAAGGCTCTATGAAGAGGCAGTCGCCGAACAAGTGAGCCGGGGTAGATTTACCCTCGATCAGGAATTTCATGCGACCTATGTCCATATGGCTGAAAACCCTTACCTGACCGACTACTTCCGGGAGATCTATCAAAGGATTTTCTTACGCCATCGCATCGAAGGTTTAAGGGCCGGCCGGGCACGAAACGTTGTTATAGAGCATCAACAAATCTTTAACGCCTTCGTCTCTGGGGATCAAAAGAAGGCCAAGGACTTGGTCCGGGATCACATCCGGACAGGCAAAGAATATATTTTTTCATCCATTTTTAAATGAATCAGTGGTGTGGTCAATAGGTTGTTTTCAAAGGTCAATAAAGAACCCGTGCGGATAGAATAGGGAGGTAACTGATGAGTGAGACAAAGCAGCGAAACAGGGTTGCTGTCAGGGATGATATTTTTACGGACCCGCTTTTTCCATCAGACCAGGTGAGATTGAAGGGGTGTCAATGTCACGTCTGTGGGGAGGTTTTTTTAGGAAAACATCTGTCCTGCGGAAACTGCGCCAACGAGGATATGGGAGAAATAATTCTTGGGGATAAGGGCACATTGTGGACCTATACGGTTATCAGGAACCGCCCACCGGGCGATTATAAAGGCCCGGAGCCTTTTGTTCCTTTTGCCGAAGGGCTGATTGAACTGCCGGAAGGGATCAGGGTTTTATCACCGCTGACCGGCTGTGACATTGATCAGGTAACGATCGGGTCGGTATGGAAGCTGGTTGTAGACGTCCTCTATGTCGATGACGCGGGAAATGAAGTCATGTCCTTCAAGTTTAAACCGGTTTAGGAAGGAGTGGTTATGAGAGAAATAGCTATCGTGGGGATAGGTATCCACAAATTTGGAAGATTCGATGGAAAGCCCTATGCGGAAATAGGACGAGAAGCCGCCCGAATGGCCCTGAAAGATGCCAATATGTCCTGGCGGGATATAGAAGCCGGCTACGTTGCCGAAATGTACCTGCCGGCCACCTCGGGAGCAAGAATCCTGGCCCCTCTGGGGAGAACGGGAATCCCGATCGCCGACGTGGAAGCCGCTTGCGCCAGCGGTGGAGTCGCTCTGAGACAAGGAATTATCGGTATACAATCCGGTCAGTTTGACAATGTCCTGGTGCTGGGGGTGGAAAAAATGACCCGGGGATTTATGGACCCTTCGATGCTTTATGAAAAATGGCAGATCCAGATGGGCCTGAGTACCAACCCGAGTTACTGGGCGATGAAAGCACGCCGACATATGGAGGAATACGGAACCACCGATTTGCATATAGCCAAAGTGGCCTATAAGAACCATAAAAACAGTGTGCTTAATCCCTATGCCATGTATCAGAAAGCCTTTTCGATCGAAGAGATCCTGAATTCACCCATGGTTTGCGATCCCATTCATTTATTGGAGATCTGTGCTCCCAATGAAGGTGCAGCCGCTGTGGTTCTGTGTCCCAAAGAAAAGGCGCGCCGGTATACCAGTAAACCGATTATGCTCTCCTCCTGCATCCATACTATTGCTCAGTATGCTTCTGATTTTCGGGTACCGAGCGAAAGTATGAGCACAAAAATCGTCAACCCCGGCCCAACCGCTGTGGCCGGGAAGAAGGCTTATGCAGAAGCCGGTGTCGGCCCAGAAGATATCGACATCGCCGAAGTGCAGGATACGGATGCCTTTTGTGAGATGGAAGTTTATGAAGAGTTAGGCTTTTGTAAACCGGGCGAATCCGGGCGCCTGGTCGATGAGGGAGAGACCGAGATCGGGGGCAGGATTCCCATTAATGTCAGTGGCGGTTTGATCTGCAAAGGAGAGCCGGTCGGAGCTTCCCATCTGGGACAGGTATTTGAAGTGGTGTTGCAACTGCGGGGCGAAGCCGGCGCACGGCAAGTTCCAGACTGTAAAGTCGGGCTGGCCCATGTGATCGGCGCCGGCGGAAATTGCGCGGTTACGATAATGAAAAAATAGAACGATTGAGATTGTTTGCGTTTATAGAAAGGATAAAGAGGTTAGATGGGAAAGCGTGAAGAGATCCATAATTTTTGCGGGGTCTGTCATCTGTCCTGTGCCGTCGTCGCCACCGTTGAAGACGGGAAACTCATTTCGATACGGCCGGATAAGAATAGTAATTTCCGCCATGAGATTTGTCCCCAGGCCAAGGGCCCGCTGACTACCCTGGGAGTGGAAAATCACCCCGATCGTCTGAAGCACCCCTTGAGGCGGGTGGGGAAAAGAGGGGAGAGCAAATATGAACGGGTTTCCTGGGATGAAGCCCTGGACGCCATTGCCGAAAAATTTTTGGCTATCAAGGCCAGATACGGTCCGGAGAGTATTGCTTTTCTCCTCGGTGAACCCAAGAGCATGGAAACGATTTTTGCCCATCGGCTGGCCACCGTTTTCGGAACCCCCAATGTGATAACCCCGGGCGGTCTCTGCGGCGTACCCAGGCAGGAAGCCTATTACTATACCATGGGGCGGTCCCCATTGCCGGATTGCCCTGAGGCTGTCAAAAAACCGGATGATCCGCTGCCCAAGCTGTTGATCTTCTGGGGAGCCGACGGGCGGCGTTATTTGGGCCGGCACGTCCTTAAAATGAAAAAGGACCCGGCCAACGACATGAAGATCGTGGTTATCGACCCCATGCGGACCTGGGTGGTTGAAAACCATGCCGACTGGTGGGTCCGTCCCCGGCCGGCCAGCGACGGTGCCCTGGCCATGGGGCTGTTGAAAATCATCATTGAAGAAGGTCTTTACGATAAAGATTACGTGGCCAAATGGACGGTCGGGTTTGAGCGGTTCCGGGAGGAGATAAAGAAATTCACTCTCGACGATGTCGCCGAGATGACCTGGATACCCAAGGAAGATATCCTGAAACTGGCCAGGATGTATGCCACCACCAAGCCGGCTTCCATTCAGGAGGGGAATTCCCTCGAATTCATGGAAAACAGTTTCGATACCTTCCGGGTGACCTCCATATTACGCACCATAACCGGAAACCTCAACGTCCCCGGCGGGGATGTATTTTTAACCCCGGCCAAACATGCCAGGCCGGGCAGCCTTATGCTTTTGGGGAAAGTCGGCCGTGATAAAGGCAAGATGCTCGGCAGGGAGTTGCGAGGCGTGCAGCGCTGGTCATTCGTTCCCTATCAGGCGCTGGTGAAGGCCAACCTGGATGAAGGGTATCATTATCCCATCCGGGCGGTCATGTGCTGTCTGACCAACCCCCTGGTCAGTTATCCGGATTCTGTGGCCACTTACAACGCCTTTATGAAAATGGACCTGATTGTGGTCCAGGAACTGTTTCATACCCCCACGACCGCCGTCGCCGACTATGTGCTGCCTGCTGCCTGGACCTGGGAAGACACGACTATAGGCTATTGGGGCGGACGCTGGGAGGAGTACCGTTCTTATAAGCAGGTAGTCCCTCCGCCGGGGGAAGCCTGGACGGATGCTAAAATTTTCAACGAATTGGGGAAAAAACTGGGGTTGGGGCAATACTTCTGGAAAGATGATCATGAAGCCCTGGAGGAGCTTCTCCAGGGTTCCGGGATCACTTTCAAGGATTTCCTGGTCACCCGGAAACTGTATCCCAAAAAGGAATATAAGAAGCCGGAAGAACAACCCTTTAAAACCCCCTCAGGCAAGGTAGAGATCTACTCCGAACGATTGGCGGAAGAAGGTCTCTCTCCCATGCCCACCTGGGAAGGGATCACCCGGTTTCCCAAGCCGACGGAAGAATATCCCCTGATCCTGACCAGTTATAAAGAGAACATGTTTATGCTTACCGGATTCAAGATGATTGGCGCCTTGCGCAAAGTGGTTCCGGATCCCCTAGTCCGCTTGCACCCGGATACGGCCAAAAAATATGGCCTCGTGGATGGCGAATGGATCACCATCGAAACGCCGAAGGGCAAGATAACCCAGAAGCTCCAATACGATGCGTATACCTATCCGCAAACAGTCAACGCCTCCTGGGGATGGTGGTTTCCTGAAGAAGGTCCGGAGACTATGTATGGCTGGAAGAAATCGAACTTTAATGTTCTGACGGATTACAAAGTGATGGCGCCGCCTGTGGGCACCCCGGAAATAAAAGGCATTCCCTGCCGGGTGTCTAAAGCTTGATTGGTTTTAAAAGGGAGGGAAATGAGTTGTATTAAATCACAAAGGTGGCTGCACTGTCAACCGGGAGGAGGAAGGTTATGGCGGAATTAAATAGACCCATACGATACACCCAGGAAATGATTGAAGACTATTTCGCCAAAGGGTATTGGACAGACGATACCACTTCCCGTCTTTGGACGAAGAATGCCAGGCTCTACCCCGACAGGGAGGCCTTCGTGTCGGCTGAGAGGAGGCTGACCTGGTCCCAGGTCAAAATGATGTCGGACCGGGTGGCCTGGGGACTGGTGGAAATGGGCCTGAAAAGAGGCGAGATGCTTCTGGTCCTCCTGGGCAATTGTTTTGAGTCCTATCTGGTTCGCGTCGCCTGTGAAAAGGCGGGTATCCTTTGTGCGACCGCCTTAATGACGGTGAGGGAAAGCGAGATAGAATATATATTGAAAAATTTCGGGGTGACCGGGATCATCATTCCCCGGAAATTCAGAAATTTTGATTATTGTTCGGCGGTCAAAGAGATCCGGACAAGGACCCCGGAATTAAAACATATCCTTCTCACCGGAGATGAGGAAGTGCCGGGAACGGTTTCTTTTGAAAAAATGATGGACCCGCCCCTGGAAAAAAAATACGGATCGGAAGATTTCAGTAAAACCGAAATAACGGCTACGGAGATATCGGTCATCGCCATGACCAGTGGAACCACCGGGGCCCCCAAAGGGGTGGAGCATGCCCAATGCGCCCGCATGGCCGTGGCCCATTGCTATCGCGATCAGGTCGGCTTGTCCGGTGATGACGTGGTATTGAATATCATCAGTGGCGTCGCCGGACTGGGCGCCGGATTTAATTACAACGGCGCAGCCCCTCTGGCGGGAGCCAAGAGCGTATTGCTGGAGATCTGGGAGGTGGAGGAGACCTTGCGGCTGATTGAAAGGGAGAAGGCCACGGTCCTGGTCTGTGTCCCCGCCCAATTAACCCAAATCGTCCGGGCTCCTAGCCTTAAACAGTTTGACCTGAGTTCCCTTCGATGCGTCAGTGTCGGAACCGCTCCTTTGCCGACCAGTCTGGCCATAGAGGTCGAAGAAACCATGAAGATCCCCGTGGTCAATACCTATGGTCAACTGGACGGGGGTGTCGTTTCCTATACGGCCATTGATGATATCCCTGAAGTCCGGCGCTTAACCGTGGGGAAACCGGCCCGCGGGATGGTCATCCAGTTTATCAACGAAGAGGGGCGGGAGGATTCTTCCGGCGAGGTCGTCTATTCCGGACCGACAACCAGCGGCGGTTATTATAAAGACGTCCGATCGACCCTGGAGGCCTGGAAAAGCCTCGGATTGGAGGGCCGGTTCAGGAGCGGAGATTTGGGACGATTAGATGCATCGGGTAATTTGCTCCTCATGGGCCGCAAAAAGGACGTTATTATTCGGGGCGGGCAGAATATCTATCCGGTGGAAGTCGAAGGATTGCTGCTTAACCATCCCAAGGTCAAAAGCGTGGCCATCATTCCCATGCCTGATCCCGTCATGGGAGAAAAACCCTGTGCCTATGTGGCCCTGAATCCCGGAGAACACTTTACCTTTGAAGAAATGGTGGTCTTCCTGAAAGAAAAGAAGATCGCCCTTTATAAAATACCCGAACGGCTCGAGGTCCTGGAGGAATTGCCGCTCAGGGGGTATCAAAAAGTAGCCAAGATAGAATTGCAAAAAGATCTTCATGAAAAAATGAAAAGGGAAGGGAATCTCTGACTGAACAATCGATCGTATTCCCAATAAAGGAGGTGAGAGAGGGCCCAGAGGTAAAATGACAGTCATACTTTATTATCTTTAAAATAAATAAGGGGGACCAATGAAAACACTAAGAATTCTTCTCGTGGCAATCGCTCTTTGTTTAATGGTAAGCAGTCAGGTTTTTTCGGCACCCAAGGAAATCGTTCCGCTCTATACGCCGGGATCAGGCGGAACGGCTTATTTCCTGGGAGGGGCCATCTCTAAAGTGGTCAACAAATATGTCCCGGAGGTGCAGATAATGGTTGAAGCAACAGGCGGCGCGCCGGCCATGGTCAAACTTCTGGATGAAAAATATGCCAAAGGGCAACCGGCCCTCGGGCTGGGCATTTCAAAATCCTTCGCGTTCGCCTATGCCGGGAAACCCCCCTTTACCAAAGCCTACACCAATCTAAGGGCCATATCATTTTTGTATGGCGTAGAACAGCCCTTGCTGGTCCTCAAGAACTCGCCTATCCAGACCTATTATGATGTCAAAGGAAAAAGAATTGCCTTGGGTGCGGCCGGCAGCGGTGTCTATGAAGTCTCCCTGGAACTCATGAATGCTTTCAAAATATCCAAAGATGCCTACAAGCCCTTGCATCTCGGTTACAGGGAAGTGATTGAAGGGTTACAGGACGGCAGCATTGACGGGGGCTTCGTCGCCGGGTCCTACCCCATACCGGCCATACAGGAACTGGCCGTCAGAAAAGAAGTGCGGGTCATCCCGGTGGATGAAAAGGTTTTGAAAAAACTGACGGATGATGAACCTTACTACTATGCCGGCAAATTGAAGGCCGGTGCCTATAGAGGCATGGATAAAGAGGCCCCGATCCTGGTCAGTGGCGCTGTTTTTCTAACCCACAGCAAGGTGAGTTCCGACCTGATGTATAAAATTACCAAGGCTATTTATGACCACATCAATGAACTGATAGAAATCCATCCGGTGGCCAAGGAGATGACCGTGGAAAATCGAAAGCTGACCATTACATTCCCGGTCCATCCCGGTGTTGAACAATATTTTAAGGAGCGTGAGACGAAGAAATAGGTGAACTCCGGAAAATTTCCCTATCGAGCATAAAGACAGTCTATAAAGTGAGGCTCCGTTATGAAAAGTGGAATAAAGGGCCTGGCCGTGGCGGTCATTGCCATCTGTATGTCGCTTTTTCACCTCTATACCGCCGGTTTTCGTCAATTTCCGGCCATGCAGCAGCGGGTGGCCCATCTGGCCTTTGCCATGATGCTGGTCTTTTTGTTATATCCATCGGTAAAAGAAGACAAACCGGCTTCAAAGTTTTTTTCCTGGGTGGATATCCTTTTGGTTGTTGCCAGCCTGTTGCTCGGCCTTTATGTTTTTGTCGACTATGAGGGCATCTCGGGCCGGGAAATATCCCGCTCTTTTTGGGATACCACCTCCAGTCTGGTGGCTATCGTCCTGGTAACCGAAGCCACCAGGAGAATCATGGGACTAACCATGGGCATTATCGTCCTGGTGGCTCTGGGGTATGTGGCCTTCGGTGCCTATCTGCCGCCCATATTCGCCCATAGCGGCTACACCTTTGAGCGGGTTGTCAACCATATGTTTTTGACTACCGACGGCATATTAGGCGTGGCCTTGAGCGTCTCGGCCACGGTCATCATTGTCTTTCTGATCTTCGGAGCTTTTCTGGAACAATCGGGAGGAAGCCTGGCCTTCACCAACATCGGTTATGGATTATTCGGCATGTTCAAGGGCGGTGCGGCCAAAGCCGCAGTTTTGGGAAGCTGTCTTTTCGGTATGTTTACCGGCAGCCAGACGGCCAACGTAGCCGCAGTAGGCACTCTGACCATCCCTTTGATGATTCGTGCCGGTTATAAAAATATCATGGCTGCGGCTATAGAAGCCTTGGCTTCGACCGGGGGCATGCTGGTTCCCCCGGTCATGGGAGCGGCCGCTTTTATTATTCCGGAAATATTGGGGGTCAGTTATATAGACGTGATGAAGGCAGCCCTCATCCCCGGGCTTCTATTTTATTCAACGGTGTTCACCTTTATTCAGGTTCAGGCCAATAAACTGGGCATCCAAAAGGTCTCCAGAAAAGATCTTCCCCGGATATGGCCTATTATTAAAGAAAACGGACACCTCTTCGTCCCCATATTCGTCATATTGTACCTTCTGATCTGGGAGGATGCCACCCCGAAAAAGGCCGGTTTCTGGGCGGTTATTGCTTTGGTAGTAGTCAGCATGGTGCGAAAGAACACCCGTATGACCTTCTCGAAAATCCTGACCGCCATGCAGAACGGGGCCAAAACGAGTTTGGTCGTGGCCATGGCCTGCGCCTCCGCCGGATTAATCGAAGGGGTTATCAACCTGACCGGATTGGGCCTCCGATTTTCAGAGATCCTGATCTATGTGGCTGGCGGAAATATTATTTATCTCCTTATCCTGACCATGATAGCCTCTTTGATTATCGGTTTACCCCTGCCTCCGGTTACCGCCTATCTGATTTTGGCTATTCTGGCTGCCCCGGCCCTGATCAAGAGCGGCGTGGATCCCATGGGAGCCCATCTGTTTATTTTTTATTTCGGTGTCTTGGGTAATATTACACCGCCTTCGGCACCGTGTTCCTTTGCTGCAGCGGGTATCGCCAAAACGGATCCGATGAAAACGACCAACCTGGCCTTCCTGATTTCCGCACCTACTTTTATCGTCCCTTTCCTGTTGGTCTACTCCCCGGAATTGATGATGAAAGGCTCCATAATTTATACCGCTTTTCGGATCCTGACGGCCTTTGTAGCCATCAGTGGTCTATCCATGGCTTTCCTCGGATTCGCCAATCGCCAGCTTAACCTGATTGAAAGACTCTTTCTTCTGATGGCCTGTGTTTGCCTTATTTCCCAGATATGGTGGGCCAACGTATTGGGCTATGCGGCGATCAGCGCCATTTATTTGCGACAGAGATACCGCGCCAAGCAAAACAAACTGAGGGAAGCCTCTCAATCCCTGAAAAATGAAAAAGGGATCGAGTAGGGCAGGGGATTAAGTCGGGTTGCCGGTTTTGGTTTGCGAAATATGACCAGATCCAGTATAATATTTTTTTATAAACAAATTGTTATTTACTGTGAGACCGTTAATAAATAAATATTATACAAGGAGAAGAGCCATGACGAAAGAACAGATACAAGAGGCCTTAAACAAGATCAGACCCCAGCTTCAGGCCGATGGGGGGGATGTAGAATTGGTGGATGTTACTGAGGGCGGACTGGTTAAGGTCCGTTTGACCGGGGCTTGCGGGGGTTGTCCTATGTCGCAAATGACCCTTAAAATGGGCATTGAAAAATTCCTTAAACAACAGATTCCGGAAGTGACTTGTGTGGAATCGTGTTAATTAAGCCACGGCACCTTTTATTTATGGTATTTTTCCCCGGCCATAAAATTCAGATATCGGTAGATTTGTTCAACTAAAAAAAGGGCGCTCATTTCATGGGTCAGGGTCATCCGGGAGAGGGAAAGGATCTTGTCCGATTGGTGCAGAACTTCGGGGGAGAGCCCCAAAGGCCCTCCTATCAGATAATAGATTTTTTTTATTCCGGTTTGGCCCTGGTTATTCAGGAATTGAAAATGTTGTTTGGAATCCATTTCCAGTCCCTGACGATCCAGGGCCACCCATGAGCCATCCCGCGGGACTTTGGTTAATATTCTTTCCCCCTCCTTTTGTAAGATCAGGGGCTCCGACATCCCTTTGATCAGGCGTTCCTCTTTTACCGGATAAAAATTCAAATCGGTATATCGATCTATGCGTTCCTTGAATTCCTTGATCCCAGATAATATAAAGTTTTTCTTTATATTTCCAATTGTAACTATTACAAATTTCATATATTATGTAACAAGTTAATTTAATATTTTTACTGCTACTCTTTTAATTTATAAAACTACATTCCTAATATTTCTGCTATTTTTATTCCAGCTTTCTCAACTAAAACATTATATTTATTAGACGACCTATTAAATTTATTTATATTTACGGATATTGGCTTGTTTTTAAATTTTTTCTTTGGCCGGACCTCGAAATCAGGGGAAAAAGAATTATTGAAATACATTTCCTGAAAGCCGGCAAATTTTAACGAATGGGCCGTAGCATTGACCACTGCCCTTTCCCGGGAATGGATCTTTTTTTCAGCCAGGGCCTTGACCAGCCCGGCCAGGCTTTCACCGCCCTGGGTGCAGGCAATATGACCGTTACGGTTGGCCAGAAGCATATGATCCATGATGGCCTGCTCCTTAACTTCTACAACAAATACTTTTTGTTTTCCTTCTATCTCATTGTATTGTTTTACCATTTCAATAACCCTGGGCATGGAGACTGGATTCCCGATCATAGCGGCCTGGGCCACACTGGGCCGGACCGGAACGGGTTTATAAAGCCGTTTTTCCGGACGCGGTTCCAGATAATAGCGATAAACCGGGTTGGCATGATGCGATTGGACCCCGATGATTTTAGGCAGATGGGAAATCATCCCATAGCGATAGAGCTTTAAAAAACCTGAAATGATGGCGGTAATATTTCCGGCATTTCCAATAGGTACCATCAAAACCGTATCCTCTAATTGATAATCCAAGGCCTGAGCCACTTCAAAAGAATAAGATTCCTGCCCCAAAATCCTCCAGGCATTTTTGGAATTAAGAAGGGCCACCGGATAATGCTCCGAGAGGTATTCCACTACTTTCATACAATCATCGAATACCCCTGGAATTTCCACCACGGTTGCTCCGCTGCCCAGGGGTTGAGATAATTGTTGGGGGGTGACCTTGCCTTTGGGGAGCAAAACAGCCGAGCGGACGGTCTCACCCAGGTAGGAGGCGTAGAGGGCGGCCGAGGCCGAAGTGTCGCCTGTGGAGGCGCATACGGCCAGGACATTTTTAAGTTTATTTTTCGAGATCAAATAATTTAAATAACTTAAGGCGCAAGCCATACCGCGATCCTTGAAAGAGGCACTCGGATTCTGGCCTTCATTTTTATAATAGAAGGGCAGGCCTATCTGCTCTTCAAGTTTCTGATTGGCCGCAACTAAAGGCGTATGGCCTTCCCCTAAATAAAGGATATGCTCCAGGGGGATCACCGGGGCGATCAATTCGTGGAATAAAAAAATGCCCTTTAAGGCTGGAATGGTTCCCATCCGTCTATAATCAAATAGTTGCCGCCAGAATTTACCCGGTCGTTTATAGTTCTTTTTTTCCTCCAGATCATGGATCAACAAGACTCCCCCGCAATCCGGGCAAGTATATAAAAGATTATCGATAGAATGGGCCTTATGGCATCCCAGACAGCGATACTCCAAAGCTCCGCCAATAGGGGGTATGATATGGGGACGAATGTTTTTAGGAAATTCTGAAAGTTCCATTTTATAAATCCTTCCTGAGTGGTTTTTCTATTTTTAACTAAAAGAGGGTAGGGTGTCAATTAATTTACCAATAAATTACAACGGATTTATCTTGAAAAATAAATCCATTTCTAATATAAATCCCTCCATGAACCTTAAACAAATTAAGAAAAATAACGGCTTGAAAGCAGTCTTGTTTGACATGGATGGGGTGTTGGTGGATAGCATGAACTATCACCTTAAATCCTGGAAGCAATTACTTGAAAATTTTAATATTACCGTTACAGATGAATTTATATATGACCATGAAGGGGCCATGGCCCCGGAAATTATAAAGGATTTATTTAAAGAATATGGCTATTTGATTGAAGATAATCAAATTAAAGAAATTTATTTGGAACAAAATACCCTGTTTCAAGAGCAGTATTTACCCCGTGTGGGCCTCTATCCGCATGCGCTGCCCTTATTGGAACAATTAAAATCAAGAGGCCTTTTACTTGGACTGGTCACCAGTTCCCGCAGAAATCTGGTCCAAGAGATATGGGATGAAAAAGATCTGATATTTTTTGATACGATTGTTACCGCCGATGAAACCGAACGTTTTAAACCCTACCCGGATCCTTATCTTAAGGCCATGAATGCATTAGGACAGGAGACCCAAAGCTGTCTGGTTATTGAAAATGCTCCGGCCGGTATTCAATCCGCCTGTTCGGCCGGGATTACCTGCTTTGCCATTGCCTCGACGCTTCCCGAAGAAAAACTATCCAAAGCCCAAAAAGTCTTCCCTGATCTTAATGCCTTAACGGTTTTTTTCAGAAAATCTTTAGTTTGAAACTAACCCTGGATTAACCTCCATGCTTGTGTGTTCTCCGTCATGCCGGACCCCGTATCAAGTACGGGGCAGGCCCGATCCGGAATCCAGGGGGATCGGACTTTCTTTAACCTGGATTCCGGCTTTCGCCGGAATGACGTGCTAACTCCACGTCTTAGCAATATTTTCATGCCTCGTGACGCCATCCCGGGCATTGTTGTAGCGCCATTTAGCTTTTCCGCGTCAGAGATCAAATCTTAACCTTAAGCCTTTTTTCTGTGCAATTAAGATCTATTGCAACAAAAACCTCTTTTTTCCTTTATTTAATTATGTCTGATAAGGTATATTATGTAAACTAAAATAAAAATTATTAAAAAATCAAAAGATTAAAACCATTAAGTCCCTAACCTACTTCCTTTTTATTTGACTTGATACTAATTGAATGGAATGGCCGGATTAAAAGAAATTAATTTGGGGTCGTTATTGTTTCTCCTGATCTTGGCAGCGAATGTAAAAATATCCGAAAACGTCTTTTCGTGGATTCGCTAAGACCGGATTCCCTTTTTGAATGGATTTGTAAGGTCGAAAGTTGTCCTTAGCCGTCATTCCGGCAAAAACCGGAATCCAGGGAATTTAACTTATTTTAAATAACCAGTTTTCGCATTGTTATGAGATAAAATATAATCTTTTAATTTTAAATAATTTTATAATTAATTGATTATATATATGTTATTTGTATATATTAATTAGTTAAATGATATTTATTGTTAAACTATATGATTTTAAAATAAAAAACTATTTATTATATAATAATTTTAATTATTAAAATCAGATTGTAACCTTTTGATACTAAAACCAAAAGATACAAGCACTTCATGGGCTGCTTTAAGAAGCAGATCCAGATATTTTTTTTGATCATAACCCTCGTTTCCGTTTAAAAATGGATCGGGGATGATCCTTTCATGTAATGAAAGAGATTGGGGCCGGTCGGTCAAAAGATAGCCGATATGTTGACCCGGATAAAGAGTAAGGCCGGCGGTCTCCAATTGTTGAAGGGCCTCGGCCGTCGGTGTGCTGACCTTGTATTCCTCCAAGGTCTTTCCAAGCCTTCTGGTAATGACCAGGTCCTGAGAAGGAACCCGCCCTTCTTTCAGACAAGCCGCATAATCCCCCAGGCGGTCCAAAATATCGGGTATCTGTTTTTTTATGCCGGACCTATTCTTGGCCATGGCCAGGGTCAACAGAAGTTCCTTTTGGGCTTTCTTGATAAAAGGCGGCGTGTCCCGACGACAGCAGTCGATCCCCCGGATTTTGACCGTCCCATCATTAAAAAGGCCGAAATAACGATTGGCTACCGGCCGATCGGACCGAACCTTTGAAGGAAGAAAGATGATCCAATGATAGATCCCTTCCAGGCTGATGGGCACCCCGGTCCGTTTTCCGATCTCCTCCAAAAGGGCCTCTATTTTTTCCCGGGTAACTTCCGGACCGCTGATCCAAAGGGAATCAGTCAGGCCATGAAGGACCTGGAACCCATATTCTTCGGCGCATTCCTTAGCCGACAGGAGTTTATCCCGCCCGAAGGCAGTGATGGCTTCATGGGCCTCGATGCAGCCGAAACGGGCATTTTTGTAGCCCATATAGCCGAAACAGGTAACCAGGATCCATTTGAGGGCCTGCCGCATAGTCTTATAGAGAGGCCCTTGGGGATGACCGGCGGTGATCCGGTCTTTCAACTCATTCCTCAATTTCAGTATGGGGCGCAAGGTTTGGGGCACCAACCCTTCCCGCTTCCGGCAGATATTATAACCGGCCTCCGGGACCACCGGCTCCGGGCAGCAGCGGCAGAGCATGGTTTCAGGAGAAATATTATGTTGGACCATGATTGTGGGATACATGGAAACAAAGTCGATCTCGGCCACCTCTTCCCAGACCCCGATAGGGGGCTGAAAGACCAGCCCTCCCTTGTCCGCTACTAAAAGGTCCCAGGCGGTCTTGAAGGTTTCGGGGCGTCCCTTCTTCCAGGGGATGAGGATTCCCTTTTGGACGGCCAGATCCAGTTGCATGGAGGTGATGGCCGTGCCCGGCGTGGCCCTGGCCAGGGTCTGAACCGGCAGTTTGGTCAGACGGGAGAGAAAAAGGGTCCCTTCCAGGCCCGATTCCTTGTAAAAAAAAGAATTGTTCTGATCCAGATGAAGCCGTCCGTAAAGCGGGAAAGAGGCGCTTTGGTAAAGGATCTGCCCATAGGAAAAATAAGAGCGCCCCTGCCCTATTTTCCCTCTGCCGGGAGGACAAGGGTCCCGGTCCAGGGCCAAAGCTATCTTCTCTTTTTGGGCCGAATGCCAGAGAAAAGGAAAGATGCGCTCATCCCCATGACGGGAGAGGACCAGGTCCGGATCAAAGCGTTTCAGGAGACGGTTTATTTCATGGAGAAATTCTCTTTTATCCGTCGCCTCCAATTCAAAAAAAAGGCCCTCTACGCTGATTCTCAGGGAGTTCCCCCGGTCCAGGGGGATCTGGGGATGGGCTGTCAACTCCAATTCCATGATCTTTAAATCGGGTAGTCGTGCGTCCGGGTCCCAGGGAGAATCCAAGGCCGCCATACCCCGCAGGCGGGTCCTTTCCCATTCTATTTCGCAAAAGCAAAGCGGGTAAAGGCCCTTTTCCCAGGCATAGTACTGGGGGATGCCCAGGTCGCAATTGTAGAAAGTAAGTCCCGAAGGAGCGCCGCTAAGGACCCGCTGGACTTCAGGAAGTTTTTCCAGGGATCGAAGGGTTATTTCCAACACCCGAATCGTCTTACCGCTCCAAAATTCAACTCGGTGGGTCCAGGCCGTCCGGCGCACATAAGGGGCCAGTCTTTTTCCCAAAATGCGAAGATCGGGCATCGAGCCTTGGGCGTAAAAGCGATAACTGAAAAAATCAGTCAGGCGAAGGATCTCCCCCGACCGGAGGCGGAACCAGAGGACCAGGGAATCCTCATGGGCATATAAATCCAATAGCCAGCCTTGGGAGATCATAAGCTTAGGTTTCTACTCTCTTAAAATTATTTGTTTTTTCTCAAAAAGTGTCCGGTGGATTTTGGACGGTCCTATCAGATCAGGAGAGAAGTAAGTCTCGGGTCATTAAAGGATGAATCGTCTCCCATGTGAAAGTAAATCTTTCCCTTCATGTTTTGACCGACGACCTCGGCCCATCCCCGGCCGCATACCTCCTCCCCCTCATCCGATCCCATTAAAGAAAAATCGAGGCGTTCAACGCTATTAATCGATTCCAGGCGGCAGTCAACCTCTGCCTCCACAACGCCGAATTGAAGCAAACCCGTGCCGTCGTTTTTAATAGTCAGGTGGCCTGGTACGATCATGTCGATATATTCTTTATCCCACTGCTCCATATCCGTACTTGCATGGCCTTCCGATCTTTGGCTTCAATCATTTCATCGACGAAAGCCATATGACCACCACCTCCGTTTTTACCAATATTTCTCGGGTTGTCCCCTCCTCCACCTCCCTACCCTATCAGCGATTATTTCCGGATAGCGGGTCTGGATATAATAGGCTGTTCATTCAAACCAATGCTTCGCTGCATACGATACGGGGAATAAGTTTGTTCTCAAATTCCAAACTTCGTCGGGTCGTTAAGTCTTTCAGGTTATGCTGGTCATAGATTCGGATCAGATTCTTGTAGAGCCCCTCGCCGGTGACGCATTCCGCCGCAACTGGTTCAACTCTCGTTTGACCGCTCCGGTCAGAGTACCCCTGAAAACTTTTTCCAAAATGTTGATATTGCCTTGCATTTGGCTGAGATGGTCAACCAGTTTTTCTGAACGATTATCGATTATGTCGTGTGTCGGCATGTTAATCGCATTTCCTTTCAGCCCATGTGTTTTGATAAGCCATGTACTAGATATCCTCCTGCCGGCTTGTCCGACAGGAGATCACGACTGCCTGGCAATGCGGCGAATGACGTCCAAATCATATTCACTGAACGTTCCCACGTAGAACCTATCCTGCCAAACCAGGCACCCCGCGGCCCGCGCCAGCCCATTCTGAAACGCCAAGGCAATCTCTTCCGGCGACCGTTCAATATTCCCGCGCAAAGCCATGTGGACATGGTCCGGCATCACCGACAAAGCCGCGATCCGGTGGCCGCCCTCCCCCGCCGCGGTCAAAGCCGCGTCGCGAATCCGTCCAAACTGCTCGGGGACGGTGATCCTGAACCGACCGGCTACTACCAGGACGAGATGCAGGTCGTACCAGTACCGCCCGCTGTTGGATTCCGACGGCTTGGCCAGCCACACATCATCGCAGACAATCGTGAACTGGCGCATGATCTCTCGGAAACAGTGTATAGGGATCCCGATGACCTTGTATCTGCACTGACATTTTGCGTCCGGCGACTCAAGGTCGCCGGGACGCTGGGTACATTCATACCAGATACCCCCGCGTCAGGGACGCTGGCCCTGTTCGCTCCCGGTGACCTCGTGTCACCGGAGCGAGAAACGCCTCCACGGCTACCGCCAATAAACTCACCCCTGCTCATTTCTCTCCCTTGATCGTCGTACCGTGTTATTCATTTTCAATCAAAATTGCCTTTTTCCATAGGCGGCCTCATGTTGTAATAAACAACCTTGTCAAAGCTAAGAAGCCCCTTTATGTTTTCAAGGAGATGT
>JACRBX010000244.1 GCA_016219225.1 Deltaproteobacteria bacterium | reverse complement strand
GCCGCAGGACAGCCTTTTATCATAACCGTAGCGGTCCATTTCCGGCACCGCAATGGTGGCAAAGGTGGCGGCCGTGGCCGGGGAAGAGCCGCAGATGGCCTTGAAGACCGTGGCCGCCGCTACGGTGCCGATAGCCAACCCGCCCGGGATATGGCCCATGAATTTATATCCCGAATCGTATAAACTGCGAGCGATGCCACCGCTGGCACCCACCTGGCCCATCAGGACGAAGAGGGGTATGACCGTAAAGCCATAGGAAGAAAAAACCTGGTAGATATCCTTGGCCACCAGGTTTAAGGCCGCCGGGACATTAACGATCCAGGCAAAACCGATAAAACCGGCCAGGGCCATGGAAAATCCGATCTCCAGTCCCATAAGGAAAAAAACAAAAAGCAGTACAACGGTTAAAAGGCTGATCATTTCCAGGCTCATCATTCCCCCTCCTTTTTTAAAAACATACCGGTGGCCAGGATCAGACATTCGATAAAACAACAGAGCCCGATGCCATAGGCAATGGGAAAACCGGGAATTCTCAGAGTCATGGAAACCTCACCGGTTTGTTTTAAATCATTTCCCAGGGCTATGAGGTTCCAACCGATAATCAGAAAGACGATAATGGCCAATAGCCTGGTCAGAACATGGAAAAATAGTTTCCCGCCGAAAGGGAGTTTTTCGGTCAAAAAATCCATCAGGACATGCCCCCTCTCCAGGGAGGTCTGGGGGATGGCAAAGCCGATGACAATGGCCCCCAATAGAGACACAATATCATAGGTCCCCACAATCGGCCTTTTAAAGGCTCTTAAGAAAACATCCGCCACGGTGAGGAACATAATCCCGGCCAGCGATATACCGGCAATCCAATACATCAGGCGGGAAAGATTTCCGATAAGGGAAACGATCATTTTCATGCAGGCTCCTTAAAACGAATCCCTCCGTCACAGAGGGAGGGGAAAAATCCGAAAAATAAACGCTGACTTTTCCCCTGTTACGAGTTACGACTTGCGAAAGTATAAAAATTCCAGATCACTCGGAACGCGTAATGCGCAACTCGTAACCCATAACAGGGAATTTTCACCGGTCTTTGCTAATTCTTTTTGATCCAATCCTGGATGAACTTCAAAGCCTCGTCGCCGGGCAGCCCTTTGGCTTTTACGGCCTGGGCGGTTTCTTCAAAGATCGGTTGACCCAATTTGGCCCATTTTTCATCTTCCTGTTTGGACAGGTTGATAATCTGATTCCCCTTGGCTTTGGTGAATTCCACACCGCCTTTGTCAATGTCGTCCCAGGCCTTGCCTGTTTTTTCAATCCATTCTTCATTGACTTTTTCAATCACGGCCTGGACCTCTTTGGGCAGGGCATTCCATTTCCCCTTGTTCATGACTACGAAAAAGGCCATAGAATAGGCCGATCCGGAATTGACCGTAGTCGATTTAATGACTTCCGCTATTTTCCAGCCTTTCAATGCCTCAAAGGGATTCATAACACCATCCACCACCCCTTTTTGAAGGGCGTCATAGGTTTCGGTTTGGGGCATGGCCACCGGGACGCCGCCTAATTTGGCAACCAACTTGGCCGTTGTACCGGTGCACCGGATTTTCACGCCTTTCAGGTCCTCCAATTTTTGCACCGGTTTTTTGGTATGTAAAATACCGGGGCCGTGGGCGTGGAGGTACATAACCTTGACGGCGTCCAGTTCCTTAGGCTGAAATTTCTTATAAAAAGCGTTGCACAAATGGGTTGCCTGAAGAGCGGATTTGTATCCCAGGGGCATATCAATGAGTTCCATCATAGGAAAACGGCCGGGGGTGTAACTGAAAACCGACAAGGCGATATCGGAAATGCCTTTCACCACACCGTCGTAGGCCTGGTTGGGCGGGGTCAGGGTGGCCCCGGGGAACATGGTAATCTTCACCGCGCCATTGGTTCGTTTTTCAATCTCCTTGGCCCATTCGGTGGAGAGCAAGGTGTGGGTGTGGGTAGCCGGGAAAAAAGTGGAATAGGTAAGGGTAACCGACTTGGTCTGGGTATGACCGACTCCAATCATCAGAAAAGTGATCAGAAAACAGGTGACGATAAAAAAAGAAAAGCCTTTCTTAACCATGATTACCTCCTTGTGATAGTTTTTCAACTTTGAATGTTTATGAATACTTTACACATCAGGATGTTCCATGTATTGAACAGGGTCCCACCTCCTTTCCGATTGAAATATGTTGTTTTAAACATGTTCTCCAATATTGATGATCCTGTAATACCTCGTCATTCCCGCGCAGAGCCTGTCCTCGAATGCCTTAATCGGGGACGGGAATCCAGGCAATATGTAACTAATTAAAATTAGTCAAAAAAAAACGCCTTGTCAAGTCAAGAATCACAAGTCACCAAAGAAGGTCGCTTACATTGATTTCGAGCATCTTCACAGAGGCCAGTATCCGGTCGGCATTCCGGTCAACGGCCTGCATCCCTCCTGAAAGGCCCTTCAACTCCTCGGCCGCCTTTTTGATAACCTTGATCCGGTCATCCAGTTTTTCCATTTGTTGTCGATCCATACGTGTCCCCTGAAACTTTGTATCTGTTTAGATTCTTAAAAACTGTTTTCACCGCAGAGGCGCAAAGAACGCAAAGGGAGAATTTTTTTTCCTTTCTGTTGAGAGGACAGAAAGGAAAAAGCTCTCACAACCCAACGGGTCTGGCCCCTACAGGCCGGAATCTTTCAGTGATTATTCAGCCGGAGGCCAGAGATGTTTTGTTCAATCACGCCTATGGCGTGATTGAACAATAATGATTCTCTCTGCGTTCTTTGCGGCTCTGCGGTGAACGATACTCTCTTTTCCGGCTATCCCTGCTTTCTCAGGTCTTTGAACCGCTTCGCCTTCCCCTCATACCGGGGCAGAGAATGATAGGGGTGCACTTCGATGTTATACCCCAGGTTGGTCTTCAAGCGCAATTGATCCTTGAGCTGACCCAGGATCACCTGGCGATTTCCCTCTTGATCAGGCAAAAGCTCGACCTTGAGGGTGATATCATCCAAATCCCCCTTTTTGGTGACCAGGACCTCGAACTCGTCGCCCAACCCCTTCAGGGAATGGACCACCTCTTCTATGGCGGTCGGGGCGATCAGCACACCTTTGATCTTGGTAATATCATCCGCCCTTCCAATGATGCCGCCTTTGATTATCCGGAAGGTCCTCCCGCAACCACAGGGGTCGGCCGCCCATTCGGCCACATCCTTGGAGTCGAACCGGATACAAGGTTGGGCCATCCGGTCCAGGGCGGTTATGACGATCTTGCCTCTGATTCCAGGCTCCTCGATCAATTCCCCTGTTACCAGATCCTCTAATTGCACCAGAAAAAGGGCCTCGTTGACATGAAGCCCCCCGGGTTGTTCCAGACATTCAAACCCCCAGGCCCCGATCTCCGTGGCCCCCACGTGATCATAGACCTTGGCTCCCCAGGCCGCCTCCAGCCGCTGCTTGGTGGATGGAATGCTGGCCCCAGGTTCTCCGGCGCAGGTGATCCTCCGGATGGTCAGGTCCCTGGCCGGGTCGATCCCCAACTTCTTGCGGGCCGTGTCGGCCATCCCTAAAACATAAGTGGGGGTGGCCATCATGGCCGTGGCCTTAAGCTCTTGAATCTTCAATACCCGCGCTTCGGTATCCAGAACGCCCCCCGGTATAACCTCACAGCCCAATTTCTCGGCAGCATAATGGCCGGCCCAGAAGGCCACAAAAATATTATATCCAAAGGGAAGGAAGACCCGGTCCGTCCTTCGATAGCCCTGGGCATACAACAGGGTGGCCCAGGACTCGGACCACCACTCCCAATCCTGCCAGGTATCCGGCTGGTAGACCGGCGTTCCGGTGGTGCCGCTGGTCTGGCGAAATTCAGTCACCTCCTCCAGGGGCACGCAGAGGGCATCGCCATAAGGGAAGGGGTCCTTTCTCTGGATACCCCGCATCATAGCCTTCTCGACCTTCGGCACCCTGGCGATATCCTCATAGGTTTTGATATCCCCGGGCTCCAGACCGGCCGCCTGATAGAGACTGCGATGGAACTTCGACCGCCCGTAAGCCCATTCCAGAATCTTTTTAAACTTCCTGACCTGAAGGGCGCGCAACTGTTCCCGGGGGAGCCTTTCCACAACAGGATTCCAATACCTTTGTGTTTCCTCATAAAAACCCATCATTTCCCCCTTTGCTCACCGCAGCACGCTTGTTTCATCTAATAAAATTTATATTTCATTCAATGATCATATCCTTTACCGTACTTCCTCCAATCCTGTCAAGTAAAAAAGTCTGCTAATTCATTTTTTCACGATACCCTATTTCCTTTGAAATATTCAGGCCTGTTCGGATAGTCTCTTTTATGATTCTCTTCAACCCGTTGGCCTCCACGGTGGAAGAAATAAAACAAATGCCAATACTGGCGATCACTTTCCCTGTAAAGTCCCGGATGGGTGCGGCGATCCCGGTGATCCCTTCAAAGGTCCTCTCCTCATCGACAGCCACCCCCTCCTCCCGGATCTGATCAAGCCACTTCTTGAATTCCTCTATTTTGGTAATGGACTTTTTGGTGGTAGCCGTCAGCGGATTTTTCTCTAAAAGTCTTTCGATTTCGGAGTCCGGCAGATAAGCCATGAGCATGGGTCCCAGCATCCCCCAATAAGGGGGACGGAGGGTGCCGATCTTCGAGGTAAAGGTGAGCGGGTTTCGCGAGTCTTCTCTCTTGTCAATGTAGATTAAATGTCCCTGATCCAGAACCGCCAGGAACAGGGTTTGGCCGAATTTCGAATGCAATCGGTCTAAGAAAGGAGCGGCCTTTTTCCTCAGGGAGAAAGAGTGCAAAACAATACTTCCCAGCTCAAACAACCGCGAACCCAGAGAGTATTCCTTGGAGGCCGGGTTCTGATTCAGAAAGCCGTATTTGACCAGTGTCGAACATAATCGTAATACCGTAGCCCTGGATAAATTCAGGATCTCCGATAATTGACTCTGGGTAAGCAACGACCTTTCACTGCTAAAGGCATTCAAAATTTGCAAGGCCCTTTCCAGGGATCTGTTGTAGAAGGTCTCTTTTTTATCCTGTGCCATCTCTGTTCACCTGATGAAATTATTTTCTACTCTATGAACAAGGAGGCCGTTTTGTCAACAGTAAAATATATGCCACCGGCAGATGAATAGGAAAACAGGTTCCCCTTGCCCCTCGCCTATTAACGATGCAAGTTGCAAGTTTCAAGTTTCAAGAAAAGAAAACCTTGAACCCAGTACCTTAGCCCTCGCCTTATTGCCCCTCGCCCATAGCCCATAGCCCTTAGCCCATAGCCAATAGCCTGTTAAACAATTTCCGGTATGATCGTCCCCCCTGATGGGAAAATGGCCACAGCCGCCTCGGGGGTCTTTGGGGCGGCATCCCGGATGGCCTCTTGAAGAGACGAGGCATAATGAAATTTCATCATGGCGACCTGTTCCGGGGATAACCCCCGGGTAACATGATAGACCCTGAATTTTTCGGCCAGCTCTTTAAAATAGACCACCTGCATAATATAAGAGATGCCGAAGGACCGGAGATGTTCGGGGATATCTCCGGCAATCAGCCGCCGATGAAAGGCACTGGCGGTTTCTTCACTTCCCATTTCCCGGATCAGGGGCAGGATAGGTCCGGCCTCATTCTGCGGGGCGGCCCAGATAATCGTCCCTCCGGCCCGGGTGCAAAAACCGGCCATACACAACGATTTGGTGGCCTGAACCCCGTACTCCAAAGGAAAGGCCGAAGTAATGGTTACATCGGCCATCCTGGACAGGGCCACCCGGTAAAGGGAATGGGCAAATTCAGATGCGGCCCGGTGTTCTTCAAGAGGATTCCCGGCAAAGGCCCGGATAATTTCCTTCTTTTCATTCATGACCAGGTCCAGTTTGAAGGTCAGTCGGGAGATTTGCCCGGCATCGATGATTTCTTCATAAAAAGGATTGCCACCCAGAAGATTAACCCGGCTGTTCCGATGCCGCATCCAGGTAAAATGATGATCCGCCACCGACCGGTAGGAAGACACCCCGGGCATGACAATCTTACATCCCCCCCCATAACCGGCTACAGGGTGAGGCATGCATTCTCCAACCCCCAGAATCAGATCGGCAAAGGCCACCAGTGGATTGACTTCCACCAGGGTCCCCCGGTGGGTCTTGCCGATAATGACATTATCCTTGGAATGGGGATCATGGGAAAACAGGCGGCCCGATAAACGGTCAAAGGCCTGCTCCCCGACCTTGGTTTTCAACTGATCCAAGTTGAGAATAGGATGGGTGGCCAGGGCGCAGACCCCTTTGATACGTCCATCGGGTACGCCGGCCCGGTTGAGCCGGTCCATTATTTCCGGCAAGGCCAGGTGAGCCGGGGTAGGACGTTGCAGGTCATCAAACAGGAGAACCACTTCCATCCCCGGTCTGGCCAGTTCTTCAATGGGCAGAGAGCCGATGGGTTGATCCAAGGCCCTTCTGATCTCATTAATCGGATCGGAAACCCCGGGAACCAGCGCCTTGTCCTCCTCAACCAGGGGCTTCCATCCTTCGGGAAGCGAGAAGAAGGCTTTTCCAGCCGAACTGTTAAGAAAATAAGCCATAACTACTTCCTCCTGATCAACAGATTCTTCAATTCCGGGCCGGTTTTGGGGTTCTTCTGGATAATGTCGTTCCAACCCTCATCATAGCCCATCTTCAGGAATTTCTGTTTTTCCTGTGCCGGCAGATCGATTACCTGCAGCCCTTCTTTGATCAGGATAGGCCGTTCCTGTTTGGCCAGCTCTTCAAAATAGGCTATGGCCTTTTTTTCGGCCTCCATGGCTGCTTCGGTCAGGAGGTCCTTGAATTTCTTGGGCAGCTTGTTCCAGGCATTCAGGTTCAGAACAACAGGATTCGGCACCTGATAAAAGCCGGGCTCGACGATATATTTGATCTGCTTATGCCAGCCCCAATCGCGGATACCCACGGCCGGCCAGCAAAAGCCGTCAACCACGTTCCTTTCAAGAGCGGGATACACCTCGGTGGGAGGGATGACCACCGGGTTTCCGCCGAGACCTTTGATGATCTGCAAGTACATAGGAGATACCCGGATATTCAGGCCTTTCAAATCGGCGGATTGGATCGGTTTCTTGAGATAGAGGTGAAACCTTTCACCGAGGCCCAGCCGACCCAACAGGTAAAGGCCTTTTTTCTCATGGAGGTCATTCATAACTTTCAAAGCACCGCCGGTCCTCTCCTCCATGGGGGTGAACTCGGACAGTTTATAGGCGTCCACCTCGGGAAGGACCGACACGTAATAGGCACTGGTCGTGTAGACCATGTCGACCATGCCCCGCTGGCAAGCCTGCACCTGGTCGGTGGATTTAACTGCCTCCGGTCCGCCGATGTAATTGATCTTCAGCTCGCCGGGGTATTTCTTGGCCACCATCTGTTCGACCAATTCGTTAAACATAAAAAAGGATTTGTTCTCGCTTGAGGTCTTCGGCCACCCGGTGACCGCTTTTAAGGTGATAGTCTCGGCCTGGACCTGCCCCAAGTGGATCATGGAAAGTGTTAAAACCATAAACCCGATCACCCCCCAAAAGCCTTTTTTCTTTTTCATAACTGCCTCCTTAGTGGTTTAAAGTCAGAACCACCGGCTTAGCCGGTGGCATGATTAGCCCTATAAGGGCATTGTTACCTGCCCCCCCTTTAAGGGGGTATGGTTCTTTCACCAATGACGACTGTTTCCGTGGGACAATGATTATTTATTTAACTTCTTAT
>JACRBX010000243.1 GCA_016219225.1 Deltaproteobacteria bacterium | reverse complement strand
TATAAACTATACGTCCTTGGTGTAAAGAAATGTTGTATTGGCATTGGGCACCACCGCCACTCGAGGTTGCCCGTGGACTTCGGTCGTCCAGTGATTGATGGTTTGTTGGGCATCACCGGCGACCAAATGGCATCTGGCCAAGGTGTCTGAGTCCAGATCGGAGTCCACCACCACCTCAAAATGGGTGATCGTACGTCCGAACAGGAAACTCTTATGGGCCCCCATTTTAAATCCCGTATCCTGAAAATGGCTTAAGGCTGCGCCTGCGTCCGGGAAGCGGCAAACATAGTCATAATAAACCTCGTCGCCGACTCCAAGCCCACACTGAGCCAAGAGCAGGATTTTTCCCCCCGGCTTGAGGGCCTGAGAAGCCAAGTTGAGCCCTTTTTGGGCTTGATACAGGCTGATATCCTTGGGGTACCCACCGCAAGAAGCCACCACTATGTCAAAAGGTTCTTCAATTGCAACCCCATATACCTGAGCACAGGATCGAGAGGCTTCTTCCAGTACTTCGTCCGGAGTGCCTGCCCAAAGTCCCACTGGATCTTTATTCGGGTCCATCAACAGGTTTACGGCCAAATCCACACCGATACATTGTCCCGATTCATTTATATCTTCTCTTACCGGATTGCCGGAAATGCGGCCCACAGTCGCCCCTTCCCGAAACATCAGTCCATGGTTGTGTTCGATCATCGCCGCCGAAGCGCAACCCACGGTAACACCCTTGGCACCTCCGGTAAATCCCACAAATTGATGAGGATCCACCTGCCCTAAAACAATCTTTAGGTCTGCTTTGCCAAATACTTCATTAATTTCCACCGGTGTACCCCTCTTGGTGCGGCCAAAACGCATCATTGGAGAATTCCTGGCATCATGAGCGATTACTTTACAACCCATGAAGGATTCTGGCGGTATCCATCTATGAATTTCTTCGATACTCATCGGGGGGTGCAATCCCCCTCCTATGATTACTGTTACATTCTGCGGGATTATTTTTAAACCCTTTGTAAGAAGTATGCCTAAAAGCAACGGCAACACTTGGTTAACAGGTAAAGAACGAGTCTGATCCGGCACGGCAATAGCTACCGAATTAGCTTTCCAACACTTAGCCAAAATCTCGGGGTTCATCGAATTATCTAACGTTTGTCTCAACGCCTTTTTCAGATCAGGTAATACCATCCGATGGGCTGGGTGGAGGATTGAAACCTTGGCCGAATCTGGCAATACAAGCTGCCTTTCCCCATGACCGTATTTAAGTCTCAGCTCCATGACCCCTTCCTTAATAGGAAAACTATTTGAAATTATTGTCAATTTTAAAAAGCAATTTGTATGCCAGAAAAATATATAAATAAAATATTAAATAAAACAATAAGTTAAAATATAAATGCCCATTGCGCATCATTTCACGAGTCCAATATTGGGCAAATTGCCCAATATTGGTTAAAGTTATCTAAATTTTAATAACATTGAATCAAATACTGATAATACTGCCATTGGATAGTTCCTTGTATTTGGCTTAATCGAGAGCTACCATTTTAACAAATTGATTTATTTCATTTTTTGTGATAGATAGGTTATGATGAATATTGGGCAGAAAGGATAAACATGATCAAGGACACTACCTCACGCTACCGCATGATGCTGGAAGTCAATAACGCCATCGTCAATCATACCGACCGGAAATCCCTATTTCAGGCATTGGATAGGGAGATAAGAAGGATTTTTGACTATGACCGCTTTAGTATCAATATTTACGATCCCGAAAAACAGACCTTAAGCTACTTCAGCACCGCCGTGGGCGTATCCCCCCAGGGACTGGAGGGAGAAAACAGGCCGCTGGAAAAGGGAGCCATTGCCCGGGAGGTTATACGCTCCCGACGTCCCTTGATCATCCCTGACCTCAAACAACGATCCTTTTGGCCCTCGGTGCAGTCCATGCTTCAGTCCGGGCTTAACTCCACAATGGCTTTTCCTCTGATCACCCGTGGTCAAGTGTTGGGGTCCATTCATTTTTCCTTCATCGAAAAACCAGAGGATATTCAAGAATTAAGCGCCTTTCTTTCCGAGCTCGCCGACTTAGTGGCTGTGGCAGTTGAAAATATGCTGGCCTACAACAACCTGCATAAGTTGAATAAGAGCCTTATGCAGCAAAAGCACTATCTGCAGGAAGAGACCCAAAGCTTCTTTAACCTTGATTCCTTTTTTTTCACCTCCACCGAGATGAAGGAGGTGATTCGCCTGGCAGACCTAATGGCCTCTTCGGACGCATCGGTTCTCATTACGGGTGAAACAGGTACCGGCAAGGATCTTGTGGCCCGCTATATACACCGTGAGAGCTCCAGACGAGAGGCCCTCTTCGTAAAGGTCAACTGCCCGGCCTTGTCGTCCAGCCTGTTCGAAAGCGAATTATTCGGCCACGCCAAAGGGGCTTTCACCGGTGCGGAGCGTCAGAGAACGGGGCGACTGGAAATGGCCCAAGGTGGAAGCCTGTTCCTGGATGAGATTGGGGAGTTACCACCCAACCTGCAGGCCAAGCTGTTGCATGTTTTACAGGACAAACGGTTTGAACGAGTAGGAGACAGCTACCCCATTGAGGTCAATTTCCGGGTCATTGCGGCCACCAACCGTGATCTTGAGGAGGCCGTGCGTAATAAGGATTTCCGCTCCGACCTTTATTACAGGCTCAACACCATCTCAATACGACTTCCACCGCTGCGCGAGCGCGGGGAGGATATTCCCCTGCTAATCCGCCGTCTCACTGAACTTGAAGCTACCCGCACCCACCGTGAACCTCCATTCTACGATGCAAAAACAATCAAAAGGCTCCAACATTACCACTGGCCGGGCAATGTGCGTGAGCTAAAAAATCTGGTCAAACGCATCTTGATCCTGCACCCAGGCCAGTCCATCAGTGAATCTGATATCCAAAAATATTTAGAAACAGATCAACCGGTAACCGGGGGCAGACCTTTGACCCTTGCCGAGGTAGAACGTCAACACATTGGAAAAGTTCTATCCCAAACCGGCGGAATATTAGGAGGCGACCGGGGTGCCGCTGCCCTGCTGGGGGTGCCAAGAAGCACTCTTCAGTATCGAATAAAAAAACATGGGATTAACGTGAAGAGTGTCAGATTACCGGTCAGTTTCCGGCAGGCGTGAGCAATCATGTAAAAGCGCGGGTAAGGCGGGGTGCTGTTTAAAAACTTCTGATAGCAAGACAAGATAAACGAGAAAATTATTCAAGAGCGTCCCACCCCATAGGATCCCCGAAAAGTTCTTGCGTAATGGTCCGGGCCTCCTCCAGTCTGGTTTCTTCCACCATGACCGTTCCCCAGCCCTTTTGAGTAACAAACAGGCCGTTATAGGCGGTGTCTTTATATTCCTTGACCAAAAAAGGGATCTCGGCCTTTCCAAGGGCATCGGTTAAAAGATCGGCCTGGAATCGATTGTCCAGGGTGATCAATTTTTTCCAGTTCATCGGATCTCTCCTCTCCCGGCTCGTTAAAAGAAATGGGACTTTGGTCCTTTTTTTCAGGCACCACCAGGACCTTTCAAGATACTTCCGAGTTCCTTGATAAAGCCCGCCTGGCCCTTATTCAGCTTTCGGAGGGCTTCAGCGACTCCAAACCACGCCGCCCGGTCTATTTCCGGAAAGTCCGCCCTTCTGCCGGAATGCGGCGGCCATTCGATGGTAAACAGGTTGCTTTTAATTAACGAAGGGTCGCCGTCCCCCTCGAAAGCCCAGGCGGCTATCCATTTTCCGCCCGGCTGTTTGAGCCTGGAGAGCGGTTTGAAGATCCCGCCCGCAGTCATTCCGGTTTCTTCAAAAAATTCCCGTTTAGCCGCCTCAAGGGGATCCTCATTTTCATCAAATTCGCCTTTCGGGATTGACCAGGCCCCCTCATCCTTCCCGGCCCAATAAGGGCCTCCTGGATGGACGAGAAAAACCTCGAGTCCTTGATCCCGAAGACGATACATCAGCAAGCCGGCACTTTGTCTGGCCATATTAATTCCGTTTCAAAATCAAAAAGTTTTCTCGTTTTATCCTTTCCGAAAATGCATATACCAGGGGTACCGGGTAAATTCCTTGAATCCGAGACGGAGATAGACCGGTTCCCCGAATTTACTGGCCTGGAGAATAACCCGGGAGGCCCCTCTTCTGAAGGCCTCATTGGTAACCAGGCTGGTACAGGCTTCGGCCAGTCCCTTTTTACGGGCGGATTCAATAGTTCCTACCCAGTAAATACCGGCGATGGTATGGGAGAAAATAAGCATGGCTGAAGAAACGGGCCTTTCATTCAGATAGGCGACAACGAGATGGTTGTAAGGTCTAAGCATCCTCTCCGGTGTTTCAAAAATTTTTCCCGCTGTTTCTCTTGGCATACCCAGACTCAAATAACTTTCGATGACGACCGAGGCAAAATCAATGGTCCCCGCCTTATCTTTTATGGGCCTGATGGTTATCCCGAAGGGGAGATCTTTGTTCCGGACCGGCTCCTGGATCGACATCCCGGGAGATTCGGATATTTTCATCATTTCAGCCGATTGGCAAAGGCGTTCCAGGTCGAAATCCAGATGGCGTCGTAGACGAAAGCTGTAGCCGATGCTTTTGTTGCCGAAATAGCCCCTGACCCGCTCCAACAGAGCATCGGCCGGCGGACCGGCCTGGTTACCCAGGGGCATGGCAGAATTGGTTACCGGCGTCTTGCCTCCTCCGGCGACCAGCAGGAGATCATTTTGTTCGATGATCTCACTATCGGCCCTCCAGCGGGCTACTTCCCTTATGGATTCGGCATAATTTAAATCAGCCAGATCGATTAGATCATGGTCGTTCATGGTTGCTCTCCTTACTTTCTTTTTCAGTTCATTGTAAGTTCAATCCCCTGACGGGCGCCGAGAGAGGGGGCGGCTGAAACGACAAGGTTGGGCTTGCTTTCTGACTATTACTGACGAACGGCCAGGCGGTTCCTCCCCACGGCCTTCGCCTCGTACAGGGCCTGGTCGGCCGACCGGATGCATTCGTCGATGGTTTGGTTCCGCTGGAAGGTGCAAATTCCCAGACTGACCGTAAGTCTTATCGGATTATCCGGATGTTCAATGATACTCCCCCGGACCGTTTCTATCAGCTT
Organism: Deltaproteobacteria bacterium; assembly: GCA_016219225.1. NCBI lineage: Bacteria > Pseudomonadati > Myxococcota > Myxococcia > Deltaproteobacteria bacterium. Next base: position 14,050 of record JACRBX010000243.1, on the reverse strand, counting down.
TTGGCCTACTGCTACGGCGGTCTTCGAGTCCGTCTCAGGGAGCAGGAGCAGAAACTCTTCGCCCCCCCATCGGGCACAACCGTCCTCTTTCCTTAAATTTTGTTTGAGCAGCCTGGCCATTTCAATCAGAGACCTGGGTGAAACTGAATAATCTATTATAGCAAGTGGCACATAAAAAACAAGAAATCCTGTCCAGACCCCGTTATAAAGTTATCAATTTTTAGATAATGGACTTAATATTTTTGCCAACTTGCCGATAATACAAAAAGGAAATCTGCGGGGGAAGAGTCGACTTAGACCGTTTTATAATTTTTCTTATGCAATACAGCAAGTTGGAAAGAAAGAACCAGGCAGATGACCTCTTACAAGTCTTAGGGGTCATTGGCCTGGCAGTCCATTTTCAACCGATTCTGAATCTTAAGAGCCGGGCCGTAATCGGATATGAAGGTCTGATCAGGGGGATTCGAGAGGGGGGAAAGGGCCTTGTCTCTCCAACTGCGTTGTTCGAAACCGCCAGAGTTGAAAACAGGATGGTCGAACTGGACAGGCTCTGCCGGGACGAAATCCTGGACTCCTATAAGACCATCCCTCAACCTGAGAATAATTACCTCATTTTCATCAACATCGAGAGCTCTCTCCTTGATAAGGTCGTCACTCAAAACGGCTATTTCCTGAATCAGGTGGCCCAACGGGATATAAATCCTTCCAATGTGGTCATCGAAATCATCGAGTCCGAAGTAACCAATCTGAATAACCTGATTAGATTTGTTGAATACTATCGCTATCATGGTTTCCTGACGGCCCTGGATGACGTCGGTGCGGGGTATTCCAATTTCGACCGGATCGCTGCCATCAAGCCGGATATCATCAAGATAGACCGGTCTATCGTAAAAAACCTGGAAAAAGATTATCATAAGCAGGAAGTATTCAGGTCCCTGGGAAATCTGGCCAGAAAAACCGGGACCCTGGTGCTGGCAGAAGGTATCGAGACGGAAGAGGAGGCCATGTGCGCCATCGAGTTGGATGCCGACCTGGTGCAGGGATATTATTTTGCCAGGCCCGAGCCGTTCCGGGAAGAAATCAACAAAATACCACAAAGGATGGTTTCCCGGACACAGGATCGCTATCGAAGGCATAAAGTAAAGGAAATCAAAGCGCTGAGAGGGCGGTACCATTTATATGAAGAATTAATCCGGCACCTCCTGGAACGGATCAAGGACCGGGAACCCGACCACTACAATACCGTTCTTGAAGAGATGATCGATTGCACCCATTATTTTGAGGCCTTATACATTTTAGATTATCAGGGAATACAACTTACCGAAACGGTATTGAGCAAGAATACCAAGGTCAAACCGAATAGAATCTTCCGCTGCGCCCGAAAAGGAGACGACCTGTCCCTGAAAAAATATTTTTATCTTTTGGTCGACGTTGAATTGGACAAGTACATCACTGAAAGTTATATCTCTTTGGCCACCGGAAACCTGTGCCGAACCATAACCACCTTATTCAAAGGAAAGGACAACAAGACCTACGTGCTTTGTATGGACATCTCGGAAAATAACGGTAAGTTTATTTATCTTTATGGCTGAGATCTGTAATTTTATCCCCGCTCTCCCGAATCCCACCTTCAGCCCCCCGTCCCCCCCGTTTTCTGAATTTCTAAAAGAAAGGTTCCTGGCCCCGATTATACATTTATTGACCATTGATCCTTTTCACACCGCATGGTATCGTTTCGTCAAGGGGTTTAGTACGAAAATACGGTCGAAGGTCCAAGGTCTAGAGAATCTCATTTTCATGTTTCGTGGCGCCCCCTTGGGCCTGAGGGTTTAGAATGAAGATAGGAAAGAAATCGGCGACCATGTCCGAAAACGGCCAGCGAGATTGGCATTTAAAAGCTATCCTGTCACTATGAGCGCTTCACATGATCAATTTTATGCAGCCATGCTGGCCCGGGATTACCGGTTTGACGGCAAGTTCTTTATAGGGGTTAAATCCACCGGCATCTATTGTCGTCCTATTTGTCCAGCAAAACCCAAAATAGAAAATGTCGAATTTTTCGCCTCTTGCCATGAGGCCGAGAAGGCCGGTTATCGGCCCTGTCTCCGGTGCCGTCCGGAGGCCGCCCCTTTATCGCCCGCCTGGTACGGGAGATCGGCTATCGTACAAAGATCGCTCAGGGCCGTCATTGACCTCGGCTTGAAGGAATTGTCGGAAGAGCAATTTGCCGAAAAATTCGGGGTCACGGCCAGACATCTGCGGAGACTGTTTGTTCAGGAAATCGGGAAAACGCCGAAACAGTTTTATCAGGAACAACGATTGAATTTGGCCCGTAACATGATTGTGGAAACCCGCCTGCCGATAACCGAAATCGCTTTCGAGGCCGGTTTTCGTTCTCTTAGAAGATTTAACGAGGCCTTCAGAAACCGGTTTTACAAAGCCCCTTCAGATCTCCGTAAAACCGGAACGCCAGGCTTAAAAGAGTCTTCATTGACGAGCTTAAAATTACGTTACCGTCCTCCCTTTAATTGGAGATCGATTCTTACCTATCTGAAACGGCATCAAATTGACCATATCGAAGAGATCGGCCCCGATACCTATATCCGGTATTTCCCCACCCAAAAAGGCATGGGCCGTGTACTCGTGGAAAATAACCCCCAAAAATCATGCTTGGTCGCTCATTTTGATTTATTCGACTGCGGACAGCTTTATGGACTCATTCAAAACACACGCCGGCTTTTCGATTTGGATGCGGACCCGTTATTAATTTCAACCCAATTCGAAAAATCCGACATTTTAAGAAATTTGAATCAACGATCACCGGGCGGTCGGGCCCCCGGGTGTTGGAATGGTTTCGAATCGGCAACGGGGATCATTCTCGGGCAACTCGTCTCCAGCGAACAGGCCTGTGGTCTGGTCCGTCAGCTCGTTCTCCAATATGGCGAAGCCTGGAAGTGGCGTGATAAAACGGTGTTCATATTCCCGGCGGCCGAGAAGCTGGCCGAAGCGGCCTTCGATCGGATTCCCACCACAAAAAAGAGAAAGGAGACCCTCCGGATCTTCAGTCAAGAAGTGGTTGCCGGAAAAATCTCTCTGAATCCCCACCAGGATATCCGGAAATTAAAAGAGCAACTACTGGCCATTCCCGGTATAGGTCCCTGGACCGTGGAAACTATCGGCATGAGGTGTTTGAGTGATCCCGACAGTTGCCCGAGAACGGATCTTATTTTGAAAAGGGTGCAACAATCGGAGCCGAATCTCGATCTCCAGCGGATTCGGCCCTGGCGGGCTTATGCCGCCCATTTACTCTGGGAGGCCTATGCCGGACAACTTTCCAAGAAAAAAAGAGGACATCAAAATGGCACTCTATTTTAAAAGCCTATCGTCATTGATCGGAGAAATCCGGGTCTATGCCAATGACCGGGCCGTGGTCGGTCTGCTGATGGCCGATGAAGTCCATAAGGGTCGCGATCGAAAATTTAATCCCATCGACGGAGAAGAGAACGAGGTGCTCATGAAGGCGGAAGTGGAATTAAAGGCCTTCTTCTCAGGCACCCTGAAGCAGTTTACCGTCCCTGTTGAGGTCTCGGGAACGGATTTTCAAAGAGAGGTCTGGAAGGCCCTTCAGAGCATTGACTACGGGCAGCTTTGGACCTATGCCGACGTGGCCCGGACCATCTCGCGTCCTGCGGCCGTCCGGGCCGTCGGCCGGGCCATTGGAAGCAATCCGGTTCCCATCATCATTCCCTGTCATCGGGTGGTAGGATCGGATACTTCTCTGACCGGTTTCGGAGGAGGCCTGGCCGCCAAACAGGCTCTTCTCGAGATCGAGGGTCATAGGATCAGGAATTTAAAGATCGGAAAGGAGCGCTGACCATGGAAAATAAGGATCGCACCTATACTTCCACTTGCGGCCTTGACTGCGGCTCCCGCTGTCTGCTCAAGGTCTTTGTCGAAAATGGGGTGGTTCGGAAGATTACCACAGATGACCAGCCCGGTCCCGGCCTGAAGGCCTGCGCCCGCGGACTGGCCCAGCGGGACGTCCTGTACGCCGAAGATCGCCTCCGGGTCCCCCTGAAAAGGACGGGGGCCAGGGGAAGTGGTGAGTTCAAGCCCATATCCTGGGAAGAAGCCCTGGATCATATCGCGGGAGAACTGCAAAGGGTGAAGGGGCGATACGGCCCTCAGTCTGTCTTTTTGCTGGGCTATTCCGGCTCCATGAGTGCCTTGCACAATACCGGCCGTACCGGATACCGTTTCTTTTCCCTCTTCGACGGCTGCACCACCACCTGGGGCAGCACTTCAATGGAAGGCGCCTTGTTTTCTTCCCGGATGACCTTCGGCACCCCCTTTACCCAGAATTCCCGGGATAACCTTCTCCACTCTAAATTAATCATCCTCTGGGGATGGAACCCCCTGGAGACGCGCTTCGGCCCGGATACGGTCCATTATCTCGACCGGGCCAAAAAAAATGGCACGCCCGTTATTTGTATCGACCCCCGCCTCAATCCCACAGGCCGGCGCCTGGAAGCCCAATGGATTCCCATCCGGCCGGCTACGGATACGTCCCTGCTCCTGGCCATGGCCTATGTCCTGATCGCTGAAAACCTCTATGACCGGCGGTTTATCGAGACCCACACCTATGGTTTTGAGGCATTCAAGGACTATGTGACGGGTCGGGAGGACGGCCTCCCCAAAACACCGGGCTGGGCCGAGCCCCTGACCGGTGTGCCCTCGGCCACCATTGTCCAATTGGCCCGGGACTACGCCCTGCATAAACCGGCCGCCCTGTGTACCGGCTGGTCGGCCGGGCGAACCGCTTACGGGGAGCAGTTTCATCGGGCCGCCTCCGTTATAGCCGCCTTGACCGGCAACATCGGAATCATTGGGGGACACGTGGCCGGCGGGACCGACACCCAGCCCATGGGATACCTGCCCGGTCTGCCCATCCCTAAAAGCCCTTCCCCGGTCGTGCATGTCTCTGATCTCTACGACCTTCTTCTCCAGGGCCGGGCCGGCGGATTTCCGAGCGACATCAAGGTCCTTTATATTTTGGGCTCCAATGTATTGAATCAGTGGCTCAATATCAATAAAGGCCTTAAGGCCCTGGAAAGGCCGGAACTGATCGTCGTTCATGAACTCTTTATGACGCCCACGGCGCGCTTTGCCGACCTGGTGCTCCCGGTGGCTCATTTTCTGGAAAGGCAGGATATCGGCCAACCCTGGGGCGGCGGGCCATACAACATTGTCATGGAAAGGGCCGTGGAACCCCGGCCGCCGGTGAAGTCCGATCTGGCGATCTTCACCGAATTGGCCTCGCGTCTGGGGATCAGCGAATACAACCAAAAGACGGAGGAACAGTGGCTTCAGGAATTCGTTTCCTCCACCCCGGGTCTCCCGGATTATCCGCAGCTTAAAGAAAAAAAAGTCCATTACCAGGCTGTTCAAAGACCCTGGGTGGCCTTTCAGAAAGAGATTCAAGATCCAGCCAATCATCCCTTCCGGACCCCGTCCGGAAAGATCGAGATTTACAGCCAAAAAATTGCCCGGATGGAGAATTCTTTAATCCCTCCGGTCCCGAAATATATAGAGCCCTGGGAAGGGCCGCAGGATCCGTCGGCCAAAGAATATCCTTTTCAACTGATCAGCCCTCATTCCAAGGGAAGGATCAATTCCTCGCTGGACAACATCCCCCGCCTCAAGGCCCTGGCCGATGACGACCTGTGGCTCAATCCGTCGGATGCGGCGGACCTGGGAATCCGGCCGGGAGAAGAAGTCCGCCTTTCCAATGAGCGGGGAGAGATGGTCCGGAAAGTCAAGGTAACCGACCGGGTCATGCCCGGCGTGGTCAGTCTGGAAGCCGGCTCCTGGTACAACCCTGATGAGCAGGGGGTGGATCAAGGCGGCAGCGTAAACATCCTGACAAAGGATAATAAATCGCCGGCCGGGGCCTTTCCCTGCAACAGTTGCCTCGTCCGGATAAGCCGGCAGAATAAAGGATAATCAGAGATGGGAAAGAAATTCGCACAGGCGAAACCGCCTCCTATTTTAAGATCCCGTTGCGGGAGGAGACCTAATCTTGCCTAACTTAAGTTTTTGGATCTGATTCAAAACTGATGGAGATTCTTAAATAATTCGGAGTGGAAATGAATTTGGAAAAAGCGGGCTATATTCTGAAGGCAGGAAAAGAAGTTAAGCCGATGAGTAATCACCCGGAATACGGCCGAGGATTTTGGAAGAAAATAGCCTTATTTGTTTTTTGTTTCTGCCCGGTCACGGCCGGGCTCTTTTTTGGGTGCGCCTGTCCGGCCCGGGCCGATATCAGGCTGGAGTCCATCAAACTTCCTACGGGCTTTTCGATTGAGCTTTATGCCGGGAATGTCGAAGGGGCCCGTTCCCTGGCCTTGGGACCCAATGGGATCGTCTTCGTGGGCAGCCGCTCGCCGGGCAAGGTGTATGCCCTGGTGGACCGGAACGCCGATCAGCGGGTCGATGAAGTGATTACCCTGGCCTCGGGCCTCGATTCACCCAACGGAGTGGCCTTTCACCAGGGGGCCCTTTACGTGGCCGAGGTCTCCAGGATACTCCGGTTTGATGATATCGCCAATCGTCTCCATAATCCCCCAAGGCCGGTTGTGGTCAATGCCACCTTTCCAAAAGACCAACACCACGGCTGGAAATTCATGGCCTTCGGTCCGGACGACCGCCTGTATGTCCCGGTCGGGGCCCCCTGTAACATCTGCGAGCGCGATGATCCCCGATATGCGTCGATCATGCGCCTGAACCCCGATGGGAGCGGCCTGGAAATCTTCGCCCATGGGGTCCGCAATACCGTGGGATTCGACTGGCACCCGGAAAGCAAAGAGCTTTGGTTTACCGACAACGGCCGCGACTGGCTGGGTAATAACCGGCCGGCCGACGAATTAAACAAGGCCCCCCAAAAGGGACTGCATTTCGGATTTCCCTATTGCCATGCCGGTGACCTCCCTGATCCCGGATTCGGGCAAAAACGGTCATGCAAGGAGTTCGTCCCCCCCGAACAGAAGTTGGGGCCCCATGTGGCCTCCCTGGGCATGCGCTTCTATACCGGGACCATGTTTCCCCCGGAATACCGCAATCAGATATTCATCGCCGAACACGGCTCCTGGAACCGGGTGGTGCCCATCGGTTACCGGATCAGCCTGGTGAGGATGAAAGACGGGAAGGCATCAGGTTACGAGACCTTTGCCCAGGGATGGCTGAGAGGGCTTCTGGCTTGGGGAAGGCCGGTGGATGTTTTGGTCATGCCCGACGGCGCCCTCCTCGTATCCGACGACAAGGCCGGCGCTGTTTACCGGATCAGCTATCATAAACCTCGTTAGATTCGTGCTCCTGGCAGATTCCTACCCGCTTTTCCTTTTCTCTGGCTATCTGTCAGCTTCCCCGAAACCCAATTTTATCAACTTTTGGGATAATTTTTGTTTAAGAATATCTTTAATTTTCACTTCCAGCGTTTTCAGTTGCCCGGCATCGGTGAAAGGTGGCCAAAGGGGGGTTTCAAGGCTTTTCTTTTAGCATTTTTTTTATCTCTTTTGGAGGCCTCCAAAATAGTTAACCCTACAACCTGGCCCCCACGATAACGAACTAAGATCCCATTTTCCAACATCTCGGAATCCGTGGCCTTCTGTGGTCTCTTAAAGCTGATATAAAGGACATCGGCTTCCTGATCATAGTCGATCCACATTCTATTGGCTGGCATTTTCAAAAGATAGGGAGTAGCCTTGAAAACATCGCTTATTACTTCTTTACTCATTATTTCTTTGTCCATAAGAATAAATACAAGTTATCCGTAATGTACTCAGGGGAAATTGGTAAGACATTAGAATCAGTTTATATAGTCGGATTATAACAACTCATTGAAGACAAATCAATTTTTTCTACAGGGTACTGGGGACATGGTTCAGCCCCTAATAATCCCCGAGGATGGCACCGGCCAATATTAAAGGAGACTTTTGTTTTGAAATGAATTTAAGTAGTTACTCCGGAAATTTCTTTTTCTTAGGTTGCTTATCATGAAATTTCCTGATATTCTTAAAAAAATACGATAATCCTATGTCCGAAACGAAGAACCACAGACGATAGGAACCTGTGGAATTTGTCCAGGGCAGCTGCAAAAGGGAAGAAGGATTAGGAAGTATCGATCACGGGAAGCATAAGACAGAAACCAATGCCATTCTTTAGAAGGAGGGAATATGAAAATTCTGGCTATCAACGGCACTTATCGTTCTGAAGGAACGACCACCGGCCTGGTGCGCTCCTTCCTCGAAGGCGTCCGGTCCGGCGGCGAGGAAGCGGATATGATTATGCTCCGCGATCGAACCATAGGGTACTGCACCAACTGCCTTAAATGTTATAGTTTTACCGGCGAAGGGGTTGCTCCCTGTAGTCAGAAAGACGATATGAATGAGATTATCGACCGCATCGTTGAAGCGGACGGCGTCCTTTTTGCCTCTCCGGTTCATAATGGGTTTGTGACCGGCCTGATGACGGTTTTCTGGGAGCGTTTATCCTGGCGGGTGGCGCGGCCTGCAAGTCCTCTCTTCGGGTGCATGAGCATCAAAACACGCATCAACAACAAAATCCGGGCACTGGGCGCCATATCAAGCGCCGGCGGCATGCCCGAACGTTTAAGGAAGTTCTGCGATGACGGGACGCCTTGGCTTAAGAGCAATGCCCCTTTGATGCTTCACGGACAGTGGACCGGGGACATTTATGCCGGCGCCGATCTCGAACGCCTGCCGCAAACCGAGCAGGACTGGCAACGGCTTTACTTTCTGCGGCGGTTAAGCACCAGGCAGCATCAGCAGGCCCGGGAATTGGGCGTGAAAATGGTCCAAGTCCTTCATTCCGGTCGCCTGGTTCCCTTCACAATAGAAAATTTTCTCCACCCGGCAGTCCGATGGGCTATGAATCTCTTTTTCACCATCCGTCCCCCCTATCGGGTCGCAAGGTAATATGGTCTTTCTCCTTTTTTATTTTCCCTGCCAATCTCTTTCTGGTTTGACTCACCGTACTATAATCCACTTTAAATATTTTGCCAATCTCGATTAAGGAATCAGGGTCCGACCCGGTTTCAGCAGACGTTTCAGACGCAGTACCCGGTTTCAGACGGTTTCACAGAGGCCTTTTAATAGGTGACCCCAATTCCCGATCTGTCAATAAAAATCGACTCCCCACAATCCGGTAGAGGGATTTCCTGGTGGGCCGGAAGGTTGTTTCAGGGGAACAGCGACATGGTAAAGTTCGATGGCTTTAATTTCCTTTATTCATTTCTTCGTGAATTGAATCCACTGACGTGGTCCGCCCCCCCATTGCAGATAGGATGAAGTGGTTGGGGCTCAAAATGTGGGTTTTTTGGGGAGCTGTGCACCATGCCACACCGCAACGATCCATATCACTTCGGTTTTGATTTTATAAAAAAAACGGTGGGGGGATATAATCACCTCCCGGTAAGGAAGTTCTGGAAATTCCGGTATGATTCTTCCAGATTCAGGAAAATCCTCAAGCCTTCGCAAGATTCTTTCGGCTCGATCTCGAAAACTAACTGCCGCTGTAGGCTTATCCCGTTGAATGTATGAGAGGGCAGAAAAAAATTGGGTTCGGGCAGAAGGGGTAAAACGGACCTTCACGATGGCGCCTTGGCTAAAAGTGAATCGGCTTCAGCAAGAACAGTATCCAGATCATATCCCTCGCCTATTTCAATCTCCCTATCCCCCTTGGCTAAAAGGTGCAGGAGCTCTTTAGCATGTTCAGATCTCTCGTACGCCTCGACACCGATCATGACGGCAGCGGCTCGCCCTCTTTGCGTAATGATAATTGGTTCCTTGTTATCGCGTAATTGTTTCAGGACCTTGGCCGCGTCCTGTCTCAAATCACTAACTGGAAGGATATTCATAAGCTTTCCCATAGCGTACCCCCTATTGTACTTTTACATGTACCACCAAATGAGGTATAAAGCAAGCGGTTACTTAACCAGGGTATGCCATTTCCGAATTGAAACGAAATATCTATTGGCTCTCGGCATTGGGTACGCTTTCATGCCCGAACTCAGCTTCTTTCATACTGTGCTTTATCCTTTTCCTATTTCTCGTTGATTTCGTTTTCTTTAATTAGAGGTTTTAGATCGAAACATTGTTTGCCTGCACCATGTGACCATTTCCGGGATGAATTGTATTCCTGCGACTCCCATGAGGAATCGACTGAAAACACGGCACAAAGACGATAGGTCTTAGTGCTTTTAATCTCATTAGTTATGCTTGACGATAAAGATGAGTTTGGATAAAATAATCTGAACTTGCACAATAAATTGTGCATCAGTGGCATCTAATTTCAAAGTTGATCCCGTTGTGGAATCGGACCAGGCCAACAACGTCCCAATCTACGGTTAAACGGTCGGGGCCTCCTTTCTTTTTTTGAGTTTAAGGGCCTCTTTTAATCCTTTTTCCCGGATGACTTTCAACTTCAGCCCGAACTCGGTAAGCTTGAAAAACCGTTTTCCGTACTTCTTTAGCAGACTGTTGTTTATTTCAAAACCAAGTCCCGGCCTTTTGAAGGGCTGGAGAAGGCCGTTTTCGTCCGGCAGAATGGGGGCAATGATTCCCTCACGGAATTCCGGCACCCAGGACGGTTCTTCCAAGGGATATTCAATCGGCAGGCTGTTGCCATTATCACTCAGGACCATATTCCAGTTGATATAAAATCCTATGCCATTGGTCCAGGTATGGGGAGAATAAAGCCGGTTGTTTTTATGACAGGCATCGATAACCTGCTTGACCTGGGCCATACCACCGGCAAAACAGGCATCGGGCTGATAAATATCAAAACAATCCTTTTCGAACATGATTTTAATTTCATCCCAGCCGTAGTTTAACTCCGCCCCGGATATCTTGACTCTGGATTCTTTTTTTAAGGCGGCATTACCGTCGTAATCCCGGGAATCCAGGGGCTCTTCGAGCCATTCGATCTGATTATCGTAGCAGGCGGCGGCAAAATCCCTGGCCCGTTGCAGGTCCCAGGCCGGAATCCGGTCTATGATCGACACCAGCCAGCCCTGGTTGACATCGACTCCAAGGGTCAGTGCGCTGCCCACTCCTTTCCGTATTCGACTGATCAGTTTAATATCTTCTTCGAGGCTATGATTCTTTACCCGCAGCTTGGCCGTTTTAAAGCCCCGTTCTTTTAGGGCCAGGAGTTCATCAACCCGTTTCTCCGGGGAATGCATTTCGCCGGTTGAACAATAGGCCTGAATCGGTCTGGCCTTACCGCCAAAGAGTTCATACACGGGCTTCCCTTCTTTTTTGCCGATGATGTCCCAGCAGGCCGGTTCAATCCAGAAATTCCGCCACCCCAGAAATCCGGCCTGTTTGAGCAGGCTCTGTATCCGGTCAATATCCGTGGGATCGGCGCCGAGAAGATATCCGCCCAGCAGATCGCCGAGCCCGCTTCTCTCTTTTCCCATGGCGATCCCCGCGGAATAGCCCTCGATGCCCTCATCGGTGATTATTTTTATCAGGGTGAAGCGGTTGTGTGTCTGCGGGTAGCCGGGTATCCAGGTGGGCCAGAAGGTGTGTTTCAGAGGAACCGAGACATGATAAAGTTCGATGGCTTTAATTTTCATGCAGACCTCCGTTCGGAATGAGGTTATATTGGAATAGGCCGGAACTGCGCCGGAACGAAATATTTGATTGCTCTCGGCATCAGTGTTCTGCTTAGAAACTTCTTTTTAGGGGCAAAAGGTGCTTAAGTCCCTTTTACCCCCTTCATTTATTCTTTTTTCGAAAATTCAATCTCCTGGCGTGGTTCCTCCCCCATAAGTAACTTTTTTGTTCGCAACTTATTGAATGCAACCAATTTTATGCTCTGCTTGATAATTGTTCTATCGTTTCGGTTTCGCCCTGGTATCTTTATTTTTCCCCTTCCACAAGTAAACCAAAAGCGGAATAATGATCGCAGTAAGGGCAACCGACAAATAAGCCCAATATCTTTCTATAAATGCCCATGTACCCGGGAGCGAGGTTACTTGAACGGAGATTTCCCGCTGAAAGGTCCTCACGGATTTCATTGTATCTTTGCCGTTTACGGAAAGCAAAGCATTCAATGAAAGGTAGAGCCTCTGCCTGCCGAGGTCTTTCGCTCTCAGGTGCCATTGCCACCTTGTTGTCTGCGTCGTCGATACAAGTTGTGTCTCTGGTGTAGTGGGAATGATCTCGAAACCATTCCCGGTTAAGCGCGCCTCCATCCGGTCGGCAACTTGAATTCGCTGGCCTTCGGCCTTCCCGGCATTCTCAAGAAGCCAAATCAGCTCGTCGATGGTTTTGTTCCCATCGAGCGCAACCTCGACTTCGGAGGTGGAGCCGATCTCCATACGGTTTGGAGCGGTGTAAGCCATCTGCTGCCATTCCAGCTTGGCGAGTTCCTTGTCCACTGCGGCCAAAATCGAGACCTTTTTGGGGGCTGTGGGTTTATACTTAAGGCTGGTAAAATTAGGAACCGCAATTGCCGACAGGATAGCAAGTATCGCCAAGATAATGAGCATCTCGATGAAAGTGAAACCCTTGGATTCAACCCCCAAATTTTTAAATAGTTTGCCCGGCATGAGATTCCCTCCCTGACATCATTCCATGACTGAAAATAGTTGGCGAGCGAACTCCAAAAATAAATTTCCCCCGCCGTTTTCTAATTTCTCCTTTTTTATCAATTCCCCCAGGATGGTCAGACCTTGTTTGTTTCACTCTTCGTTAAATTCCTACCAGGGTATGACACATTTGTATCCCTTTTTCAGTCAATCGGTACTTTTGTATCCGGCTTGTAGGTTTTTGAGGGATCGTCATCTCGATCAAACCGGCATCAAGTGCGGGCTGCAGGTATTCTTTAACAAAATGCATGCGATCCTTAAGGTCTGAGGCTGCCATGATCTCACCTCGGCTCATTTCACCCTGTATGGCACTAATGAGCTTGCTGACTTGCGGGGTAACTTGCGGGGTAACTTGCGGGGTGACTTGCGGGGTCGATCGAGGGAAAGCCACCGTTACCCAGTTCTCCGAGACATCAAATTTCGGCCTGACCACGCCATACTCCCGGCACAAGTCGCGGATGCGCCGAATTCCGCTGCCGATCTGTTCTACCAGATCCATGCGGTAGAACAGGCCAAACAACAGCGGGTTGCGCGGTACACTTTTATGCCCGAACTCTTCTTCCTTCATACCGGCGGGTAACCCGCCCGGGGTGATGATTTCCAGCCGATCATGATAGATATGCACCTGCACGTTGGCGGTGGAACGGTAATCCCGGTTGGCCATGGCATTGACCAGCGCCTCACGCAATGCCTCTTCCGGCAACTCCAGTCGCTCTTCCCGCCCCCGTGCGTGGGGTATCAGCGCGGTATTCAGTTTGGACTGCATATAGGCCATGCAGTCCTCATAGATGGAATAGAGATCGCCGGTGAAATCCCGGCGGTCGAGAATGTGGACATTGGTCGTTCCCCGGAAGAGGGCACAGGTCACTCCGGCGCGCAAGGTATAGCGGGTGATGTCGTCACATAGGAGCCAGGCACCGGCATGGGTCATCTTGCCGTCTTTCACCAGATGCAGGTTGCGCAGGGCGGTTTTCATATCCAGATTTCCGGGAATCCCTGCCCGTGAGGCAAAGCGGACCCAGATCTCCGAGGTCAGGTCCTTATCCAACTCATAGCTCGGGCATGGGGTTTCGTCGAAATGGATCAGCCCTTCCTTGAAAAAAAATTCGCGAATCTCATCGCGAGACATCTGCTGCGATGTGGCCCCTTCGCGAAGAAAGAACTTACCCCCGAACGAATAGGGCTTGCTGTTCTGCTCCGGCACCGTAACGCACAAAATCTTGCCCACGCTCTTGACTTCCACCGCAATGGGCGGCTCGGCCGAACGAGCGATGGCCTGCACCTCCGATTTCAGCCGGTTGTGGTCATTCACCCCAACGAGCTTCCCCGCGTCGGTCACGCCGATCAGAATCACCCCGCCCGTGGCATTGGCAAAGG
>JACRBX010000242.1 GCA_016219225.1 Deltaproteobacteria bacterium | reverse complement strand
TATCCAGTTTTCATGTTCCCCATCCTTCCCTGACCCTGATCGAAAACGAAATCGCCGAAAGTTCCAAAAAGATGATGGAAAAGGTCTGCGAAGAAGAACTTCAAGGATGTCCCTACTTTGTCAAAAAGATAATAATCGGGGATGCGGCCAATGAAATCATCCGCTATGCCCAGGAAGAAAAAATTGACCTGATTATCATGGGGACCCATGGACGAAAAGGATTAGAAAAGGCCCTTTTTGGAAGTGTGGCTGAAAAGGTGGTCAAAAATTCACCGGTGCCGGTATTGACCATCAATCACTATAAAGTTTAACCAACCTCATGCCCCCGGGGGCACGAAATAAACAAGAGAATATCGAATATCGAATAACGAATAATGAATGTCGAAGGAAGGTAAAAAATCACTTTATGATTCGAAATTCGGAATGCGTATTTTCAGGTTAAAGTTTATTGGGGTTGCCTGTTATCAAGGAAAGCTTACACTTTTTTGACTCGCAACGCCTAACGAGGAACCAGTAACGAGCAACAAGCTTTTGCTTATTCCTAAAATTTTTTCGGAGGAATCATGAACAGCCAGACCCTTGCCTATCCCAGGCCCTCTTTAAGAACCGCTGCCTATCTTGATTTTTTACAGATGTTGACCGGTGCGGGATTAATCCTTTTCATGTGGAGTCATATGATCCTGGTGGCCAGTATCAACCTCGGGGCCGGAACGATGAACGCCCTGGCCCGCTTCCTTGAGGATACTTATATGGCCCAAACCGGCGGACCGCTTATCGGGGCCACCTTTTTGGTCCATTTTATTCTGGCCGCCCGCAAGCTCCCGTTCCGAAGCCAGGAACAAAAGGCCATCTGGGAGCACAGCCGGAGGCTCCACCATCTGGACACCTGGCTGTGGGTCGTCCAGGCCGGGACCGCCATGCTCATCCTCATCATGGGTTCTATTCATATCTGGACCATTTTAACCGATCTGCCCATCACGGCGGCCAAGAGTGCGGCCCGGATCCAGGGCGGGTTTTGGCTGGTGTTTTATATCCTTCTGCTGCCCATGATCGAGCTTCATGTAGGGATCGGTTTCTATCGGATCGGGGTAAAATGGGGGATAATTACCCGTTCCAACCGGCCCTTTTACAAACGTTTTGAAAATCTTTTGACCCTCTTTTTCCTGATTATCGGGGCCGTCACCCTCTTTACTTTTTACAGGCTGGTTTTATAAACCCCACAAAGCACAAAAATGGGTTTCGCCGAAGGCTGACCGCTGAAGGCTGAACGCTGTTTTGTGTTAAGGAGCGCATCTTGGAAACCTATTATACCGATCTTTTGTCCATTGGGGCCGGGCTGGCCGGTGAACGGGTGGCCGTGGAAGCCGCCTCCAGGGGTTTTAAAGCCCTCTGTTTAAGCATCGTTCCTCCCCGCCGATCCCATTCCTCTGCCGCCCAGGGAGGCATGCAGGCCTCTTTGGGCAATTGCTGCATGGGCGACGGCGATTGCCCGGATATCCATTTCTCCGATACCGTAAAAGGCTCGGATTGGGGCTGTGACCAGGAAGTGGCCCGACTCTTTGCCGAAACCGCACCGGTGGCCGTTCGCGAAATGGCCCAATGGGGGATCCCCTGGAACCGGGTGGTAGCCGGTAAGAGCACCTATTACAAGGCCGGAAAGCAATACGAAAAAATCGAGTCAAAGGAACGGGAGGGGATGATCACGGCCCGGGATTTCGGGGGCACGGCCAAATGGCGGACCTGCTATACCTCGGACGGCACCGGTCATACCCTTTTGTTTACCATGGACAACGTGGTGGTCCAGTTGGGGGTAGTGGTCCATGACCGGGTGGAAGCCGTCTCCTTGATCCATGATGGCCTGACCTGTATGGGGGCCGTGGCCCGGGATCTTAAGACCGGAAAATTGCGGGTTTATCTGGCCAAAGCCACCTTGATCGCCACCGGCGGCTATGGCCGCCTGTACCGGGAAACCACCAACGCCGTCATCAATGACGGCTCAGGGGCCGTTATTGCCATGGATACCGGTCTGGTCCCTCTGGGGAACATGGAAGCCGTTCAGTTTCACCCCACGGGAATTGTCCCGACCAATATCCTGGTCACCGAAGGCTGCCGGGGAGACGGCGGAACCTTAAAGGATGTCAATGGGGACCGGTTCATGCACGTCTATGAACCGGCCAAGCAGGAACTGGCCTCCCGGGACGTCGTTTCCCGGTGGATGACCCACCACATCCGGGAAGGCAAAGGGGTGAAAGGTGCCTATGGCGACCACCTCTGGCTGGACATCCGTCATTTGGGTGCCCATCATATCAAAACCAAACTCCGGGAAGTGGATGAGATCTGTAATAAATTCCTGGGCATCGATCCCATTACCCAAATGATCCCGGTCCGCCCGGCCCAGCATTACAGTATGGGAGGAGTCCGCACCAACAAGGACGGGGCGGCTTACGGATTGAAAGGGCTCTTTGCGGCCGGGGAAGCCGCCTGCTGGGATATGCACGGCTTTAACCGCCTGGGAGGCAATTCCCTGGCCGAGACGATTGTGGCCGGAAAGATCATCGGAGAGAAGGTGGCTGATTTTCTGGAGGGCTATGAAGTCCAGTTTAAAACCGAGGCAGTCCGCTCGGCCCTGAAAAGGGACGAAGAGCGTATTGAACGTTTGATCCAAGGCAAGGACGGCCAGGAAAACGTTTTTGAACTTCGCAAAGTCATGCAGGACGATCTCATGGACCGGGTAGCCATCTTTCGAAACCATCCGGATCTGAAAATGGCCGTGGAGAGCCTCCAGGTCTTATATGAACGAGCCCAAAAGGTCGGGGTTAATGCTTTTGGCCCGGGGGCCAACCCGGAACTGACCCTGGCCCTCCGGTTTAAAGGGATGGTCCGTTTGGCCCTGTGCATTGCTTATGGGGCCCTGGTCCGCACGGAAAGCCGGGGCTGCCACGCCCGGGAGGACTATCCGGAACGCAATGACCGGGATTGGTTAAAGCGCACCCTGGCCACCTGGAAGGAGGGCGACATCCTGCCGACCTTTTCCTACGAACCTAATTCCAGGGTCTGGGAGATTCCCCCCGGAGAACGGGGATACGGCTCCTGCAAGATCATCTGCTCCGAAGATCCGGAGGTCTGCGGGCTCAAAGAACCGGAGCCGATGTCTGATTTTAATGAATAAATGACCGCTAACAGCTAAATAAACGTATCAGTTTAGCTTTTTGGAAAACAATTTTCACCGCAGAGTCGCAAAGGGCGCAAAGAAGGAATAAATTTTCCTTTCTGTTGAGAGGACAGAAAGGAAAAAGCTTTCGCAACCCTCCGGGGTGTAGGCCCCTCCGGGCCGGAAGCCCTTCTGCCGGCTTCCAAACGGAAGCCTTTGTTTTTAGGTCGACGAAGTCGACCGCATAATTATATGGTCGGAGGCCAGGGATGTTTTGTTCAATCCCGCCTCTCACGGGATTGAACAAAGATGTTTCTCTCTGCGTTCTTTGCGCCTTTGCGGTGAAGAAAAAATCTCTTTTCAAATAACTAAAGTGTTACAAAAAGCGAGGTTTTTATCATGGCCAGAAAACTGACTTTCCATATCTTTCGATATAATCCCCTCGATCCCAGGTCAACACCCCATATGGATGACTTTTCCCTGAATGAAACCGACAGCCTGACCATTTTTATCGCCCTGAATAGAATCCGGGAAGAACAGGACGGAAGCCTCCAGTTTGACTTCTGCTGTCGGGCCGGGATCTGTGGCTCCTGTGCCATGGTAATCAATGGTCGGCCCGATCTGGCCTGCCATACCAAGACCAAAGACCTGCCGGAAGAAATTACCTTATTGCCCTTGCCGGTCTTTAAACTGATCGGCGATTTATCCGTGGATACCGGGACCTGGTTCCGGTCCATGAATGAGAAGATGGAGTCCTGGATCCATACCGACAAGGTTTTTGACCCGACGGCCCAAGAAGAGCGTATGGATAATTCCCTGGCCGAAGAGATCTATGAATTGGAAAGATGTATTGAATGCGGCTGTTGTGTGGCAGCCTGCGGCACGGCCAATATGCGTCCGGATTTTGTCGGAGCCGTGGCCTTGAACCGTATCGCCCGCTTCATGATGGATCCGCGGGACCAGAGGAAAGAGAAGGAATACTTTGAGGTGGTCGGAACCGATGAAGGGATCTTCGGCTGTATGGGTCTGCTGGGCTGTGAGGATGTCTGCCCCAAGGACCTGCCCCTGCAGGATCAATTAGGCATGCTCCGCCGCAGAATGGGCTGGGGGGCGATTAAGCACCTCTTCACGAAAAAGGCATAAGGCGCAAGGCATAAGGTTTAAGGTTAGGCCCATCCCTATTAGTGATGTTAAAGATTATTCCTTGGACCTTGCGCCCTGTGCCTTATGCCTTATGCCATTTCCTCAAAACTTCCCCTGATGCACAAACTCGCTTACTTCTCTCCTTTTGGGTGCCGCCGGTGCTTTGGCCGGATAACCCAGGGGGATCATGGTCACCAGTTCATAGCCCTCAGGTACCCCTAAAACCTCTTTGGCCTTATTGTGGTCAAAAAGTCCGGCCACAACCGTCCCCAGACCCAGGGAATGGGCGGTCAGGCAAAGCGTTTGCGTGGCGATCCCCAGGTCAAAAAGGAACCAGTCGCCAAACTTGGTGGTCACCTGCCCTTTATAGAATCCGGCCTTCTGCAATTGGCCGCAAAGGACCAGGATAACCGGGGCTTCCACCATGGCCCGGCCGGCCGGGTTGGTGGGGGGCAAGGCGGTTTGAAGTTTTTGTTTGGTCTCCAGGTCTTTAACGACGACAACCTCCCAGCACTGGCTATTGGCCCAGGAAGGGGACCAGCGCAGAGCTTCCAGTATTTTATTTAAAACATCATCGGGTACCGCCTGGTCTTGATAATTTCGAACACTCCTTCTTCCTTGGATAATCTCCAATAAATCCGCCATGAATCGTTCCTCCTTTTAACAGGGTTTTTGAATTTAGTTCGAAAATAGAAAAATTCAGGCTATAGGCAAGAGGCTATAGGCTATAGGAAAAGAAAAATTCGGAAACCTATTGCCTATTGCCCATCGCCTATAGCCACCAGAAGTTATTTTCGTGCTTCGTAGTGCCTCAGCGGGGCATGAGGGTTTAATATACCAGTTATTTTCCCGATACTTCAAGCTTCTTTTTCGGAATTTTCGTTTTGGACGCAGATCAACTCGGATCGGCAGATTTTCGCCGATCGTGCAGATTGCCAGGATTTTGAATATAGAATAGTTATCTGCGGGTATCGGCGAAAATCTGCGTCCTAATTATGATTTTATCTGCAGGCTCCGCAGGCGGTTGATGGCCCCGGCGATTTCGAAGAGCCGGGGTTTGGCTAAATAGCCGACTTTATAGGGCATGAGTTCATCCAGACCTTTCTCTTCGATCTCGTCCATGGCCTTTTCCAGGCCTTCCTTAAGATGGGCATTATTTTCCAGAAACCGGGTGGCATAGAGATGAATGCATCGGCCGATGGCCCTGGTTTGGGAAGTTTCCACTATTTGTTCCAGGAAAGACAGGTCAATGACCTGTTCCCCGTAAAAAAGGGTTTCCAGACTCTTGGCTTCAATGCGGACCTCTTTGTGACCCCGGCTGGGATCAAAGCTGTCCGGCTTGGGCTGACGGGGGGTGATCTCACCAAAGCTTTCCCCGCCTTCCTCTAGACGATGGACCGGAAATTTTTCGGCAATGGCCCTGGCCTCTGAAGTAACGGAAAAAGGGCGGTAATTATTCATCCAGATCACCGTATCGGCTACTTCAAAATAGTCCCCGGACCCTCCCATGACCAATACCGTGGAGACCCCATAATCCCGATAGAGCCGGCGGACCTTGTCGATAAAGGGGGTAATCGGTTCATGGGCCTTTTTGACTAATTCCTGCATCCGCCGGTCCCGGATCATGAAGTTGGTAGCCGATGTATCTTCGTCGATCAATAAAACCCTGGCCCCCATTTCCAGGGCTTCCATGATATTGGTTGCCTGGGAGGTACTGCCGCTGGCGTTTTCGGTGCTGAAACGGAGCGTATCCCGAAGCAGGGGAAGACTCTTGATAAATGGGCTGATATTGACCTTCGTTACACTGCGGCCTTCTTCGGCCCTGATCTTGACCGCTTTGGAATCAGTGACCGCATATTCGCGTCCATCCCCCGGGACATGGCTGTAGATTCCCAATTCCAAGGCCCTGAGCAGGGTAGACTTTCCATGAAAGCCCCCGCCGACGATCAAGATCACCCCCTTTTCCAGCCCCAGACCGCTGATCGCCCCTTTATGGGGGAGATGGAAGGATAGGGATAATTCCTGGGGAGGATAAAAGGGGACCGCTCCCATGGCCAGAGGCCGGGAACTGATGCCGCTTTCCCGGGGCAGGATGGCCCCTTCAGGAACAAAGGCCAACAACCCTTTTTCATTAAGGGCCAGGCGCAGCCACTCCTGGTCTTCATAGGCATCTACAAAATGTTTCACCGTCAGTCCCATTGTGGGAAACTGAAAAACCCCTTGCTGAATGACCTTGGGGAGGTCCTCAAAAAAAATGGAAACGGCTTCCATCCCGGAAATAGTCCTGCCGGAAGCAGGCAATCCGACGGTCAGACGCAATTCCAGGATTTCTCCGTTGATCACCACGGCTGTCCTTTCCAGGATTTCCGGCCCCCCGGCTTCGATGGCGATCATACCACTCTTGCCGGTCCCCCGGTGTTTGGAGGAAAGATTGCGGATGGCCTGCTGGACCTGGCGGCCGATAAAATCACAAAAGGCAATGCGGCGGATCTTGTTTTCCCAGAGATCTGAAAAAATCTTCCACTTTTTTAAAGAGATGATGACCCGGACCCGGGAAGGCGGGGCAAAGGGATCGGCTTGGACCCGGTCGATGGACAGTTCATATTGAGAAAAAAGATAGAGGCCTTCTATATCCTGATAGGCCTTGTAGCCTTTGTCATGAATGCGGAACAGGGTTTTTTTTAAGTCGTCGGCTGGTTTCATAAAAGCCCCTTTGTTGATCTCCTTTTTACTTGCGGATAGACCTCTTTTCTATGGATTATTCCTAAAATAAAGATGACGCTCCCGGATATTTTAAAAACGATGCGGTATTCTCCAATTCTTAATTTCCAGTAACCCTTAAGTGTACGCCGTAAGGGTTTCCCGTACAGTTCCGGTTCGGTGATCAGGCGTTCTTCGATGGCTTTTTTAATCATGGCCTTATTTTTTGAATCGATTTTAGGCAAATCTATTTTTTTTACTTCCGAGTGATAGATCAGTTCAAAAGTCATCTGACGTTAGCCCAAATTCTAATAATTAAGCCCAGACTTCCTCATGGCTAAGAGTTGGCGAATCTCTAAAAGTTTTTTCCCGTTTTTCGGCAAATCTGGCCAGGTAAATGTCTTCCTGAACATCCAGAGCCTCCTTGACCAGGTCTCTTAATTTGGTGGATAAAGAGACCCCGTCTTTTTTGGCCAGGAATTTTACGTCATGATAAAGGGGGTTATCCAAAACGACATTGATTCTCGGGTTTTTGGTAGGCATAAATTTCTCCTGAAAAATTTTAAGGATTATCTTAAAGTTGATTTGACTTTTCATTGAAGTGTATCAAAAGTGGTGAACTATGTCAAGAATGAGAAGGAAAAAGTTTCGATACCCCCTCCGTCATTCCCGATTCCGTCCCGTAGGGTACTACAACCGGAGGGTGCAGGCCGGAATCCACAAATTATTCTGATATTGAATAAAGGGAGCTTTTCCTTTTCTTCTTTTTCTTCGGCTTTGATTTTGATTTTCCTTTGGAGAGCTTGCGACGTTCTTCTTCTATTTTCTTTTCAGCTTCCTGAAGTTTCTTTTCGACTTCAGTCCACTCCTGTTTCTCTGGTAAGTAAGTTCCTTGTTTGGTCATCTCTCCGGGAGGTCGGGCCCGGGCTAAGTCGAAGAAGAGGAGAGATAAAATGAAAGGGAGAAAAAGGGTAGTGCATAAAATTCGAAACTTGTAAGCCGAATACTTTTTCATGCCACACCTTTAGGATTTTTATAGGAAAAACAATTTAATCATTTACCACTAATAGTGTCATAAATCTACATTTATTCATCGTTGCGGGAGCAAGTTTGAAACTTGCTCCCATTAATTTCCGGGTTCAATTTGAAAAATTGAACCCGCTCAGGAAAATGCCAGCCAGATTTTTTTCGATTGACATAAGTTTTAAAATATAGTCATACTTAAGTATGAAAAAAATATACCAAGGAGGGATAATGGACCGAGCTGTTAAGTTTGCAGTCAGTCTTCCGAATAAGGAATTTCAAGAATTGGAGAAATATCGAAAGAAAAGAGGAGTAAGCCGAAGCAAATTGGTCCTTGATGCAATACGGTTATGGAAAGAAGCCAAGGAAAAAGAACGGCTGGTAAAAATATATGAAGAAGGGTATCGGAGGATTCCAGAAAAGCTCCATGACCTTGAAGGGTGGGAAAAGGCTTCGCTCAGCACCCTTTCTCAAGGAGACTGGTAATGCAAAGAGGGGAGATTTGGTGGGCGGAACTACCCCTTCCCATTGGCCGCCGTCCCGTTCTTCTTCTCAGCCGAAACGAGGCCTATGCAGTAAGAAGTGCCGTGACGGTGGCGGAGGTGACCTCAACTATCAGGGGCATCCCGGTGGAAGTTGAATTGGATCGCGAGGATGGAATGTCCAAAAGATGCATTGTCAACCTTGATACTATAATCACAATTCGAAAAGAGATCCTGAAGGATAGAATAGCAATCCTGCGGGAAGAAAAGATGTCGCAGGTTAATTCGGCAATAAAATTCGCCCTGGCAGTTCCTTAACTTCCCGAAGGTCCCGGCTATCCAATCCTTTTAAAAACTTTTTTGAACCCCCTTTCAAATGCGCGGGAGCAAACTTGAAACTTGAGCTTCTCGAAAGAAAATAATTGACTAAACCTTAAAAAATATTTATATACCTTATATGGTATTTATAATGCCACATAAGGTATGTATTTTAGCAAGAATAGCGTGTCAACCTATCCTTAAAATTGTAATCAGGCACTATAAATCCTGAAATAAAATCCAGTGAGATTAACGGGCCAAAGGAGATTTTTTATGTCGTTTGGAAAAAATTTGTCAATACTCAGAAAAGAGAAAGGTTTAACCCAGGAGGATCTTGTTAAAAAAAGTGGCGTGGCTATCTCTCAGATCAGACGGTATGAGGCGAACAAGTCTTCTCCTACCCTTGAAGTCGTAACCCGGCTGGCCAGGACCCTGGGGGTTTCCATTGACGAGATGGTTTTTGATAGTAAGGCAGGAATAGCCGCCGGCAAGATCATGGACAGAGAGCTCCTGGAACAGTTCGAAATGGTTTCTGCCCTGGATGCGGATGAAAGAGAGGCGGTAAAAAAGATCCTCGAAGGAGTTATCGTGAAAAATCAGGTCAATAAGATGATGAGGCCGAAACCCGAGAGGTCCTGGTCCCAAAGGTTTAGGGAGATCACGGACCGACTCGCTAAAGGCACGAAAGGCTATGCCGAGGATGAGATAGATAAGGTGATCGATGAAGCAGTGGTAGCGGTCAGGTCAAAGGCCCATGCCCATCATTAAAGCGGTTATAGATACCAGCGTCATGGTCAGCGTGGCCTTCGCCAAAGAGGGGTTGGCCAGAGAGCTAAGGGACATGATTGCGGAAGGGGGTTTTACTCTTGTTACCTCAAAGGAAATTATGGCTGAACTTTACCGGGTGCTCCATTATCCCCATATCCTGAAACATTTTAAACCTTCAATGGACGATATCGATGAATTTATCGGCCTGGTAATGGAAAAAGCTATAATCTCAAAGGGTTTGTATAGTCTTCAAAAGGGCTCCGCAGATCCTGCAGACGATATATTCCTTAACTGTGCAATGGAATCCAAAGCAGATTTTATTATCTCCCGGGACCCGCACTTAAGGAACCTGAAACAATTTTATGGGATCCAGATCATCGATGTCAAGGTGTTTTTAGGAAGAGTGCGGAAGGGATAACGAGGAGTATCAGTTTTCGACTGCGGGAGCAAGTTTGAAACTTGCTCCCCCTATTGTCGGGCAGGTTTGAATCCCGCCCCATTTTCATTAAAATCCTTATGAATCTATTTTTCTGGTTGATACCGGGGCAATTGATAGCAGGGCACCGGCAAGTAAATTCTCTCTGCGTACTTGGCGCCTCTGCGGTGAATAAGAATTCTTTTTCCGGGTCCGAGAGGCTTCTCACATAGCCGTCAATTATGCTTGAATTCTATCCTTTCGGCAGTAATTACTGACGGCTTCCTCTCCGCTTCTTTACCGCTATGTTCACTTGTAGCAACTCCAATCCCACGGGTCAAGGATTCCAGAGACCCTCTCAGTCTGGCATTTTTAACGCTTGTTTGGGGTCCGCTTTTACCTTGTTTCAGATCCTGACCAGCCACTGATTAAAATTCTTCAGAATGGCCTCTCTGGTGGCTTCATGATCCTTTAAAACCCGAATGTTATCCGGACTAAAGTTGTAACCGGAAACCAACACCTCTTTTATTTTTTGAACGTCATTGACCGGCCCCCTGAGATTATTCAGTTTCTCCCCTTTAGGGGTCGTATAGGGCAGGTGTTTATAGGTGCCGACACCGATCAGCAGGGCTTTCGGGGCGGCCGCAGCCGGAGGGGCGGTGGAAACGAGGCAGAATAAAACACCAAGAATTATTCCGAAAAAGGTTGTCATTTTTTTCATATCTATCCTTTTGAAAGAAATTTTCTCACCGCAGAGGCGCAGAGGTCGCAAAGGGGGAATAATTTTTCCTTTCTGTTGAGAGGACAGAAAGGAAAAGCTTTCGCTGTCCTTCCGGGGTCCTTATTGGGGACTCTGGGATCAGAACGGTCAACCCAAATTTTCTTTACCGAAGCATAAAAGTGGGTTAGACTATCTGCCTCTTTTATTATTGGAAGCGAGATGACCGGAGGGTGTTAGTTGGTGGGAATGTTTTTCAGAGGGAGATGATGATTTTTAAGAGAATAGTAAAATGTGTAAATCAACAGACACAAATTATAAGATAAGGAGATCGTACATGCGAACAACTTTTAAGAAGAAATCTTTTATCCTGGGATTAGTCCTATTGACGGCAATCACCTTTTTGACCCTGAAATCCGAAATCCAGGCTGCCGATGCCTGGTACACCTGTTGGGTGAATGCGGCCGGCCCAGGGGGCGGTGGAACCTTCATCTGTCTTACTGACGGCAGTGGAGCCTTTACTACAAAATGGATGACCAGCAGATATGACCAGATGAAGGAACAATTGGCAGTAGCCTTGACCGCCATCAGTACCGGCAAGGCCGTAATGGCTTATTTGGATCTGACGCAGCCAACCCCGGTGATCCAGTATCTGTATCTATTGAATTAGATGATTCTTTTCTTTGGAGGTTCATATTCCTTCTGATTTCGGAGGGGACATTCAATCCATTCATTAATGATTTCCCGCTTGGGTTAATTCTCAGTCCGGTATGTCGACGTCGGCAAGGAGATTCTTGCGAAAGTCCTCGGGTCCCTCCGAGGATAGGGCGATGCCCAGATCGACAGGATAGAACCGGTCTGTTTTGGGTGATTCCCTGTTTAAGGATGAGCAGGGTTGTCTTGTTTATTCGACGGCCTGGTGAGTCTCGGCAAGCTCTTGATTATTTCCGCGGATTTCTTCTCGGCCAGACGCAATTCATATAGCTTCTGCAGGTTCAGCCAGAATTCCGGGCTCGTTCCGAAGAAATGTCCCAGGCGCAAGGCCGTGTCCCCGGTCACGCTTCGCTGCCCGTTCAGGATTTCGGTTATGCGATTGGTAGGCACTTTAAGCTTGCGGGCTAATTCAGCCGCGCTCATGTCCAGAGCCTGAAGTTGTTCGGCGAGATGTTCGCCGGGATGAATAGCCTTACGTCCCATAATGCACCTCAATGGTAATCGATGATTTGAACATTGATCGGCCCCGAGCTACCCTTCGGCCACTCAAAGCAAATCCGCCATTGGTCATTGATGCGGATACTGTATTGGCCCTTACGGTCTCCCTTGAGCGCTTCAAGACGATTTCCGGGCAAGTCCAGGTCGAGTAAGGAGGTGGCCGAATCGAGTTGGTCAAGCCGCATTTCTGCCTTGGTTTCAAAACCCACAAAGGCTTTGACCCGCTTTCCCTTTGCGAATTCCAACGTTCGCTTATCTCTGAAGCTTACGATCATGAAAATATAAGTTATCGACCTATATGCATTATGTCAAGCATAAACTTTGGGCTTCTTTCCAAAGGGAACATCCGTAGAACGTTTCTGGTGGTTTGGATTTTGCGGTATAAAAAGACCGGAATAATAACGGCCAGGGATCTGACTACCAAGGAAAAACAGTTTTATCGAAGGTCAATAAAGTGAAAGTACCACAATTCAGGACCAAGAAAGAAGAAAGGGAATGCCAGGATGTTAATCATCAAAGGAATTCGTTTTCAAACAAGCTAATCGAGGGGTTGGCCTCATGAGGATGGGTCGATGACCTGATCGAGATGAAAGAACCGGTCTATAGTGGGCAATTCCTGCCCGGATAGGTCCAAGGATAGGAATTGATTTTGCTGATAGCTAAAAGCTGATGGCCGACCGCTCCATCCGGATATTGCCTTTTCCGGATGGACGTGTCCGCGATCAGACCATTTGCCGATAGGCATAATAGCGCTGAAGATGCCACAAGGCCCGGGCCGCCCGTTGAAGCGTAGGGTAAGCCGGGATGCCGGCCTTGCAAAACCGGGACCTCAGGGCAACACCGGCAGCAGTCAGGTCCAGGTCGCCCCCCTCGCCATCCACTATAAAGACGGTCGGCTTTCGATCGGGCCGGCTCTCCAGAAATTCAATGACCCGGGGGGTTGAATCCGGCAGGTTCGGGAGATGAAAGGCCTTCCGGGGGATGATCCGATCCACAATGACCATAGAAACCGCGGGGTCTTGATAAGCCAGGTCGAGTACCTCCCCCAGGTAGTCGGCATCCTGGAAGGTCCGGAACATATCTAAGGGATTTCCCCCGATAGATCCGGCTGCCGGTACGGTCCGGCCCAGGTATTCCATCGTGACCTCGGAGAGCCGGGGGACCTCCAGCCCCTCTCTCAGACAGGCGTCGCTTTGGGTAACGCTGTTTCCGCCCCCACCACCGATCAAAAAAACTCCTTTCCCTTTGGGTGCCGGCAGAAAGGCAAAGGCCAGGCTGACATCCACCCATTCATCCATGGATCTGACCCGGGTCACCCCGGTCTGACGGAAAAAAGCCTCCCAGATTCGTTCCGCGCCGGCCAGGGCCCCGGTATGGGAGGCGGCGGTCCGGGCGCCGGCCTCTGATTCGCCTCCCTTCCAAAGAATGATGGGTTTTGTCCGGTTCACTTCTCCGGCCAGCTTAAAAAATTTTCTCCCATCCCGGATACTTTCAAGATACATGGCGATCTGACCAATCCCTTCCTCCCCGGCCATGAACTCCAGAAAGTCCAAACTATCAAGAACGGTCCCATTGCCGAAACTGACGGCCTTATCCACCCCCAGGCCCAGAGAGCAGGTATATTCGGTAAACCGCTGGGTCATGCCCCCACTTTGGGATATGACGCCCAGAGGGCCGCTCATTCCCGGTATTGCCCCCCACATGGCTAATCTGGAGCCGGGGCAATAGGGGCCCATGCAGTTAGGACCAATGACCATCACCCCCTTTTCCTTCGAAATGGAGCGAATTCGGTCTTCCAGGTCCCGGCCTTCCCTGGTCCCTGTTTCCCGGAAGCCCGAAGTCAGGATGTGGATATGCCTCAGCCCGATTTGGCCGCAAGCCTCCAGAATGGAAGGCACGGCCTGGGCCGCAACACACACCAGGGCCAGGTCCGGCACCTCCGGTAAGGACAACAGGTCCGGGTAAGCTCTGAGCCCTTGGATTTCTTCTGCTTTGGGATGGACAGGATAGATCCTTCCAGGGTATCGACATTCGATCAGTTTTCCCAGAAAACTCTGGCCTCCGAATCGATAGGCCCCTGTTGAAACGCCGAAAATGGCAATGCTTTCAGGATAAAAAAAACCCTTGAGATCAGACCGGTTAGCCGCCATAAAGCCCATATCCTTATTATGATGAACCTGTAAAAAGTCGCCAAAACTCGCATTTCGTCATTCCGGCGAAAGCCGGAATACAGTCTTTTCAATTGGTTCTGGACCCCGGCTTTCGCCGGGGTGACGGCCCAGGAGACTTTTTACAAAGCCGTCATTTTTTTGACGAACGCATCATTTTTATTTTTAAAAATGATGATTATGGGGAAAAGTAAAAACGGTGTTTTGATAGAACTTGCTTTTCGATGGAAAGAGTATAAAATAAATAGGAGTAGGGATCAAGGAGAAATAATCAGGTTAGAAAAGATAGCCCTTCCTTTTGACCTCACATTCTAAATCTAAAAATATTTAAACCCAACGATATTATTAATAAATGAAAACGAATCCTTTAGAGAACCATCTACCCCTGATCCGCCGGCCCAGCCGTTATTTGGGCCAGGAACTTTTTTCGGTTGTTAAAGATCCTGAAACCGTCGGCCTTCGTTTTGCCCTGGCCTTCCCCGATCTCTATGAGGTCGGCATGTCCTATTTGGGTATGAAAATACTGTATCATATCCTGAACCAACGTCCCGAAGTCTGGGCCGAGCGGGTCTTTGCCCCGGCTCCGGATATGGCTGGGTTGATGAAAGAACGGGCTATCCTGTTGCCTTCTCTGGAATCGGGCCTGGCCCTTAAGGAATTCAATATAATCGGCTTCAGTCTGCCGTATGAATTGGGCTATACCAATGT
This sequence comes from Deltaproteobacteria bacterium, assembly GCA_016219225.1. Lineage (NCBI taxonomy): Bacteria > Pseudomonadati > Myxococcota > Myxococcia > Deltaproteobacteria bacterium. The sequence goes on along the minus strand of JACRBX010000242.1, from coordinate 6,614 downwards.
TTTGAATATGCTTTCCCTGGGCGGGATTCCCCTCTGGGCCGGAGAACGGAAGGATGAAGACCCTCTGGTGATTGCCGGCGGACCTTGCCTGTTTAATCCCGAACCCATGTCCGGGTTTTTTGACGCCCTGGTGATCGGAGACGGCGAGGTCGTTATTGAAGAAATTTTGGATAGCTGGTTGACCTGGAAGAAAAGCGGGGGGAACCGACAGGCCTTGCTGGCCTCCCTGGCCGAATTGTCCGGGGTCTTTGTCCCGTCCTTCCATGCAAAAACCGGGAACCCTCCGATCATTGAAAAACGGATCATCCCGGATTTAAACCTGGTGGGGTATCCCGAGATTTCTCCCTTGCCTTATCAACAGATCATCCATGATCGTTTAAGTGTCGAGATCGCCCGGGGGTGTACCCGGGGGTGCCGTTTTTGCCAGGCCGGTATCCTTTATCGACCGGTCCGGGAGCGCTCCCCGGAACAGGTCTATCAATTATTTGAAAAGGGTTTAACCCGGACCGGATACGCCGAAGCCACGCTGCTTTCCCTGAGCAGCGGCGATTATACCTGTTTAAATGAACTCCTGTCGGCCTTGATGGAACGATGGGAAATGGAAAAGGTGGCGGTTTCTCTGCCCTCCCTCAGGGTCGATACTCTGGGTCCTGAAGTTATTGAACAGATCCTGCGGGTCCGCAAAACCGGTTTTACCATTGCTCCGGAAGCCGGGACCCAGCGTCTGCGGGATGTGATCAATAAAAATATCACCGAGGATGAAATTCTTCAGACCGTTCAAAGGGTTTTTTCTCTGGGCTGGCGGGTCTTGAAACTGTACTTTATGATCGGCCTGCCTTCTGAAACCCGGGAAGATCTGGAAGGGCTGGTCGATTTGGTCCGGAAGATCAAAAAGGCGGTCCGGAAAAAAGGGCTTAGGTTCGAAATACATGTAGCCCTTTCCACGTTTATTCCCAAACCCCACACCCCCTTCCAATGGGCCTCTCAACTGTCTATGGAAGAATGTCTGGAACGACTGACCTTTCTCCGTTCGGCCCTGATGGACCGGCATATCCAGGTCAAATGGAATGATACCCGGCAGAGTTTCCTGGAAGGGATTATGTCCCGGGGAGATCAAAGGCTTGGGCGGGTTATTTACCGTGCCTTCCAAAAGGGAAGTGTGTTGGACGGCTGGGGCGAGCACTTTTCCTGGGACAACTGGCGGCAGGCCTTTGAGGAGGAAGGGATCGATCCGCAAACCTATCTTAAGTCCCGGGACCAACAAGAGACGCTGCCCTGGGATTTTATCCATACCGGTGTGGATAAGGCCTATCTTTGGAACGAATATCAAAGGGGGTTGTCGGGCTTAGCCACTGCCGACTGCCGTCAGGGGGAGTGTAACCAGTGCGGGGTCTGTCCTGCTTTAAAGGTTAAACCCCTTCTCTTTAAAGCGTTTGATGTCCCTTCGGGTCGCCCCTTAAGCTTTTACCCAAAGGAATCCGTGAGAAAGTTTCGACTCCTGATCACCAAGCAAGGGCCGTCCCGATTCTTAGGCCATTTGGAATGGAAAGAGGCCATTATTCGATCTTTACGCCGGACCAGGATTCCCCTGACTTTCTCGGAAGGCTTTCACCCGATGCCGCGACTCTCTTTTGGGCCGGCCCTGCCGGTCGGGTTGAGCAGTCAAGGCGAATATGTCGATTTCCAATCCTATGGCTGGCAAACCACTGAAGCCATTAAAAATCAGTTGCCGGGGGAATTATTTCCAGGGACCCAAATCCTGGAGGTCTCCGAAGTCCTTCTCAACAGCCATTTGCCGCAGGGACAGACCCATCAATATCGGGTGGAATTGAATCCCTCCCTGTTGGGCGAAGAAAGGGTGCAGGAATTTTTATCTTCCACCTCCTGGCCGGTGGAGAAATCCGGTAAAAAACCGGGAATCATCGATCTCAGGCCCTTGATCCAGGAGGTGTCTCTCCGGCCGGGGTCTGGGGGGACTATGACCGCCAGGTGGCTCCTGAACCCCGGTCCTGAAGGGGAAATCCGGCCGGATATCATTCTGCGATCCATCTTTAATTTGCCGGATACGGTCATTCAGGGTTTGAATGTGGTGAAGTCGTAAAACCCTTCGGCCTTTATCAGCGGCCCCGCATATTTTTATTTCTGGAGGAATTTGATGTCTGAGAAATTGGATCATGCCTTGGATACACTGTTCTACCCGCGCCATATCGCCTTTGTCGGGGCCTCACCCAAAAAAGGAAAACGCTGGAGTTCCGGAAACGCCTTTATGTCCGGAGCCTTTAATCAGGGTTTTCAGGGAGACATCTACCCGGTTCACCCTAAGGCCAAGAATATTCTGGGCTATCAAGTCTATGCCGGGATCCGCGACATTCCGGGTGCAATAGACCTCGCCATCTTCACTATTCCAACGCGTGCGGCCCTTCAGGTCATGGAAGATTGTGTGGCCAAGGGAGTAAAATTCGTCCACCTGCTGACGGCCGGCTTTTCCGAGACCGGTCATTCAGAACAAAGCGAGATTGAGGATCGGATTGTTGCAATCGCTCAAGAAGGCGGGGTCAGGATCATCGGTCCGAATTGTATGGGGATCTATTGCCCCGAGGGAGGAATTGCCTGGAATGATCAATTTCCGACCAAATCCGGGAACGTTGGTTTTTTTTCGCAAAGCGGACAACTGGCCAGCCATTTCATCCTTCAAGGCCCCAAAAGAGATATTTATTTTAACAAGGTGGTCAGTTTCGGAAATGCCAGAGGGGTAAGCGCCTATGAGTTCCTTGAATATTTTGCCCAGGATTCCAGGATCGATATTATCGGGGCCTACCTGGAAGGGCTCAGGGACGGCCGGTCCTTTTTCGAGTCTGCCAAACGGATCACCCCGAAAAAGCCGGTCGTCGTCTGGAAGGGGGGGCAGACCGAGGGCGGTTCCAGGGCAACCTTTTCCCATACCGCCGCCATTGCCGGTTCCCAAAAAATCTGGGAGGCCATGTGCCGGCAAGCCGGTATCATTTCCGTTCATTCAATGCAGGAAGCCCTGAGTACCTTTGCGGCTCTGAGAATGACTTCTTTGCCCAAGGGCCTGAATGTGGCCATATTGGGCGGGGCCGGCGGAGGTTCGGTAACCATGACCGATATGGCCGAAAAGGAAGGCCTTAAAGTCCCGCGATTATCCGAAAAAAGCATTCAATCGCTGAATACATTTATTCCGCTTCAGGGAAACAGCGTCAAAAATCCGCTGGACGCCTCTTTTGAAAAAGAAGATCATTTTTCCCGTCTGGCCCGGATATTACGGGATGATCCCAATATTGACGCCTTAATCTATAACCTTTATTTCCCCTGGTTCTTTAAAGAGCTGGGGAGATCGGGGCTGATTAAATATCTTCAGAAGGTAATCAAAGGAAAAGAAGAGATGCAGAAACCCCTGCTGGTGGCCCTGGAACCGGAGGGAGACATCGCCTTAGATGTCTTTAGCCAGGAAGTGGCGGAATGGTTTCATGAAAAACATATCCCCACCTGTTCTTCTTTCGAGATAGCGGCCCGGGTGCTTCATAACCTTTATACCTACCAGAACCATCTGGCCAAAGTAAATGAAGGGGCCAATCGCTCACAACCCGATTAGGCCGACTTTTCGACGGCGTCTATCGATCCAGAAGAGCGGCTCATGAAATTTTAGAGAAATTTATCATACCCCGCTGTGCCCGAAGCCGCCATCGGCCCGGTCGGTGTCTTCCAGATCATCCACTAATTCGATCGCCGTTTGATAGACTTTGTTGATCACCAACTGGGCCAGCCGGTCTCCCCGGCGCAGGGTAAAGGGTTTTGACCCCAGGTTAATCATGGCCAGACCGATTTCCCCCCGGTAGTCGGAATCGATGGTCCCCGGGCTATTGATGAGGGTGATCCCGTGTTTTAAGGCCAGGCCGCTGCGGGGCCGGATTTGGCCTTCAAATCCAGGGGGTATGGCCAGGGCCAGTCCGGTGGGAATCAGGCGGATTTCGAAAGGAGCCAGGGTCAGGTCGCCGTCTATGGCTGCCGGCAGGTCCAGACCGGAGGCCCCAGGACTCATATATTTAGGCCAGGGGAGATCCTGGTTTTTTTCAGGATTCAGCCGGCGGATTTTCAGGACCGGATGATTCATCGAAGGGCAATGGCCGGGGAGGGGAGATCCCCTTCGGTCAGGGGCCCTAAGGAGACCAGAGAGAATTGATCGGGTTGGAGAATCTCATCCGCCAGGTCAACGACTTCAGTCGGGGTTACCTTCTCCAGGTCCCGTAATATTTCTTCAAAAGAAAGGTCCCGACCGAATAAGATTTCATTTTTAGCAATACGGGTCATCCGGTTATCACTGCTTTCGGCACCCAACAGTATGCCGCCTTTAACAAATTCTTTGGCCGCAGAAAGTTCTGAGGAAGACAGTTCCCCTTTCTTCAGTTTTTGGAGTTCCAGGCCGATTATCTTAAGGGTTTCCGTCAAGGTTTCTTTGGCAATGGCCGTATAGATGCCCCACATCCCGGAATCCCGATAAGAGGAGAGGAAGGAATAAATACTATAGGCCAGCCCTCTTTTTTCCCGGACTTCCTGAAATAAGCGGGAGCTCATATTCCCGCCCATAATGACGTTCATTAAGGTGCTGACATACCTTTTGGGGTCGCCGGCGGCCGGGGCTTTGGTGGCCCAGGCCAGGTGAACCTGTTCCAAATCCTTGGAAACCGTCTTTGATTTGGAGGAAAGAACCGGGTTGCGGCGATTGTCCGTCGCGGCAATGGGGGAAATCTTATTCAATTCCGGGGCCACCAGGTCTACGAAGGTCTCATGATCCACCTTCCCGGCAGCCGCCACCACGATCTTTTCAGGACCATAGGATCGCCCCAGGTAGTCCAGGATCCTTTCCTGGGTAATGGCTTGAACGGTTTCCGGGGTCCCCAATATGGGCTGGGCCAGGGAATTACCATGATAGGCCGTTTCTCCCAGCAGGACATGGGTGTATTCATCCGGGGTATCTTCCACCATGCTGATTTCCTGAAGGACTACCTGCCGTTCCCTCTCCAACTCTTCGGGGTCAAACAGGGAGTTCAGAAATATATCCAACAAGATCCGGACCCCCTGTTCCAGATGATTTTCCAATACCCGGGTATAAAAGCAGGTTTGTTCCTTGGAGGTAAAGGCATTGGACATCCCCCCGATGGCATCCATCTCCTTGGCAATCTCAAGGGCCGTCCGATTCCGGGTGCCCTTGAAGATCATGTGTTCTATAAAATGGGAGATCCCGTTCTCAGCAGGGCTTTCATCACGGGAACCATTTTCCACCCAGATCCCTACCGAGACCGAATAGAGATAAGGCAAGGTCTCGGTAACAATCCGAATGCCGTTGGGTAAGGTTGTTTTTTGAACCATGACAATCACTTCGGAGGAAGGGTCTGGCCTAAAGCGGCCTTACGGCTGAGACGGATTTTCCCTTGCCGGTCCACTTCCAGGACCTTCACCAGGACCTCATCGCCTTCCTTGAGCACATCGGTTACTTTCTTGACATGCTGATTGTCCAATTGGGAGATATGGACCAATCCTTCGGTACCGGGCAAGACTTCGACAAAGGCCCCGAAGTCCATAATTTTTATTACCTTGCCCAAATAAATCTGGCCGATTTCAACTTCCTGGACGATCTCTTTGATCATGGCAATAGCCCGGTCCACACTCTTGCTGTCCGAGGAGGCGATGATGATCTTTCCGGAATCTTCCACTTCGATCTTGGCGCCGGTTTCACTGACGATAGACCGGATCACCTTACCCCCTGGGCCGATCACTTCCCGGATCTTTTCGGGATTGATTTCAATGGTGGTAATCTTGGGGGCATAATCGGATATGCTGGTCCTGGGCTGATGAATGGTTTTATTCATCAGACTCAGGATGGACAGGCGCCCCTCCTGGGCCTGTTTCAATGCCTGTCCCATGATTTCCCGGGTGACCCCCTGGATTTTGATATCCATCTGCAGGGCCGTAACGCCCTTTTCCGTACCGGTAACCTTGAAATCCATGTCCCCGCAGTGGTCTTCATCTCCCAGGATGTCGGTCAGGACAGCCACTTCCCCTTCTTCCATGATCAATCCCATGGCCACTCCGGCTACATGAGACTTAATGGGTACACCGGCGTCCATCAAAGAAAGACTGGAGCCGCAAACGGTGGCCATGGAGGAAGAACCATTGGATTCCAATATCTCGGAAACAATCCGGATGGTATAGGGAAAATCCTCACTGGACGGCAAAATGGGCTTTAAGGCCCGCTCAGCCAAGGCCCCGTGTCCGATCTCCCGACGTCCTGGTCCCCGCAACATCCGAGCCTCGCCTACCGAATAAGGGGGGAAATTATAGTGGAGCATGAAAGATTTGAAGGTTTCCCCGTTTAAGGAATCGATCCTTTGTTCGTCTGAGGAGGTCCCCAGGGTGGTTACGGCCAGGGCCTGGGTTTCCCCCCGGGTAAAGAGGGCTGCCCCATGGGTCCTCGGCAAGACCGCCACCTCACAGGAGATGGGCCGGACTTCATTAAAGGTCCTTCCCCCGATCCTGATTTTTTCTTTCAGGATCATTTCGCGGATCAATCGACGTTCCAGCTCTTCGAAGAACTT
>JACRBX010000241.1 GCA_016219225.1 Deltaproteobacteria bacterium | reverse complement strand
GATGTTATTCTGGGTATACTGGAGCAAACCATAGTTCTTCCGCAAAAAGCGTAACCCCGTGTTGACCGTTTGACCGAGGGTCTTTTGCCCCAGCCCTGACAAAAAGCCCCCGGAGCGGAAGGCCTCTGCGGCCCTGCGCCTCAAGGCATAAAAGCGGTCGGCCTCCTCGTCATTATATCCCGGCCCATAATAGGCATATTCCAAGGTTAAGGTCCCCTTGGTTTCAAAGGTATAAGAACCCCCGGCCAGAAGGACCGGCCTAATCGCCTGGTCCTCCTGATGGAGCTTTTGCGGGGAGGCGCCGAAAGGGGACTCATCCTTTTGAGGATATAAGGCCTTATTACCCTGGGTAAAAACCCCTTCGCCGTAAAGCAGAACGGCATCGGATACGGTCCAGCCGCCAAAAAATCCCAACGAATTCCGGGAGCCTTCGTTATGGGAGAGGATCAAGGAACCATAATTCTCCCGTCCCGTATATTCGATCTTCAAGGCATAGGCCTTTTCAAAGGGATCAGGGCCGATAGGGGTATTCCGGCCGGCCTCCGTATTGGCGATAAAAGAGAAGGTCCAGGCGCTTTCCGGTATCCAGACGATGCGTCCGAAATCCATGCCCGGCACTTCCTGGTAGGGGTTTCGACGGCCGTTGTCCTGAAAAAATGGGTTTGAAGGTGAAAATAGAAAGGAAGGTCCCCATTGCAAATTTTCACGGCCAAAGGAGAGGAATAAATTTTCCCGTGGCTTCCACCTGGCCAGCCACTCATTGATGTACGCATCATTATTCTCTTGTTTTTCACCACGGCGAAACCCTTCCTGCCAGAAATCATGGACCAGTCTCATCCTGGGTTTGGCCATGAGGTCCAATGAATCCATCTTTAAACGCAGATCCGGGCGTATTTCCAGGTTTGCCGAATAACGGGGCAGTTCCAAAAAATTGTTTCCCGGATTTTGGGTTGAATGGGCCGGTTCCTGGACAGTCCCATAGGACAAGACCCGTAAATCCCAGGAAAAGCTTTCGGCCCATATCTTCTGTAACCCATCAGGGCCTGTTGCCTTCTCTTCGCCGGCCTGACCTATTTTCGGCCAACAGAGCCAGAAGGCCAGGATTAAAACACCAAGGGCAAGAAAATGGATTTTCTTCAAGAAATAGGGTCTCATTTTATACTCTCATGCCCTCCTATGACAAGGGCTTCTCTGCGACCTCTGGGTCTCTGCGTTGAAACAGTTGTTTTCAAAAACCAAACGTGATGCGTTCGTAATAAGTCCAAAAGCGCCGATTTACGTCATTCCCGTGAAAACGGGAATCCAGTATTTTTAATTAGTTACATATAGCCTGGATTCCCCGCCTGCGCGGGAATGACGAGTTTTTACGAGACCATCAAACTTGATGCGTTTTTCCAAACTCTAAACTCCAAAACTCCGAACTCCGAACCCTAAACTCCGAACTCCAAACTTTTTTCTGTTTTTCTCGCCGAACGCCGAACGCTTAACGCCGAACGTTCTCCCTCACTTGGTCAAAAGATTCAAATTAAACACCGAATCCGGGACCTTCTTGATCGAGGCCTTACGATAAAGCATGGTGGTGACGTCTTCTTTTATGATGGCGCTGGTAATGACCATCTTGGAAATAAAAGCCCTTGGCTGGCCGTCGATGGTGAGGCTGTTTCCATATTCAAAGGTAGCGGTCTTAAACATCTTCTCCGAGACGGTGTAAAATTCGGCCTTAACCCCCACTAACCGTTCTTTGGATATCCAGTATTTGATCCGATCGTAGGTGGCTTTTTTATCCACCGCGCTCAAATCAAAAAGATGGCACCGCTCTCCACCCACAGTCTCTTCCGAAGCCTGGGCGACTTTATAATCACCGGCATAGTTGGTGGAGGCAATGTCCCCATTGGCCGCCCCGCCCATCAGTTTCTGCCGGGGAGAGATGGGGACCGCCTTGGAAAGCCCTGGTTTGGCAAACCACATGTTGCGGTCCTGCATCAAGAGCTTTTGTCCCTTAACATTGGCCGGGGCCAAAAATTCGGCCAGGGAATTAAAGCTCCTGGCCGTTACCCGGATGGTCCTTTGTTGTTCCCGGCCCCCCTCGATGGATTCAATCCGGATTTCCCATTCGATGCCTTCAGCAGTCCCCCGTGCTTCATCGGCCTTGGCCAGGATCTCCTGGGGGCTCATGGCCGCTTGAAGGGAGAAAACGGGAAAACCCAAAGAGCAAAAGAGCATAAGCACAAATACTATCCAATATCGTTTATCAACCTGAATATTCATAATCTTCTCCTCTCATAAGTAGAACGTTTTATGCGCTTTATAATTTCAAAAAATTTGGTTCGAAAATAGAATTTATTTTTTTGATTTAAATTCTCCTTCGATATTCGATATTCGTTATTCGATATTCGATATTTCCATGCTCCGTGACCCCCTACGAAGCATGAGAGTTTGACCCACCCCTTATGCCTCACCCCTCACCCCTCGTCATCCGTCATTCCTACACATGCCCCAAAGCCTCCACCACATTCTGCCTGGCTGCCCGTCTGGCCGGTATGATGGCCGCCAGCAAAGAAAGCACAATCAGACTTAACATCAACAGCCCTAAAACCTGGGGCACCAGGTCGACAACCAAAGGCACCGACGTGGAAACACCCGGCGGGGTGTAGGTCGGCGAGAAGGTGCGAATGACCGCCCAGCCGCTTATATGCAATATCACCCCGATCAGACTGCCGAAAAGTCCCAACAGGCCGCCTTCCAATGCGAAAAGCATCGATACCCCTCTGCGCTTCAGGCCCAGGGCCCGCAAAGTGCCGATCTCCCGGGTCCTCTCCAGAACCGCCATGCCCATGGTGTTGACCGTACTCATGATTACGATGACCAGGACGATGGAGAAGATGAACATGAAGATCATATCGAACATCCCCCTGACCTTGGAATAAAACAGGGACAGTTCATTCCAGGTCTTGATCTCGCAGGGAAGGCCGGCCTGGTTCAGTTTAGTGAGCAGGAGGGTTCGCATCTTCTCGGTCGGGCGAAAGCCTTCCAACAGGACCACGATCCTTTCCGCCCCCTGGGTGTCCACCAGGGATTGGGCGAACCCATAGGTAAAGCGCATATATTTGTCATTGGTGGCGTCCGATCCGGAATCATAGACCCCCGCAACCTGTATATCCATGGCATTCATCTGGCCGCCCAGAGTTGTGGCCATGACCACCCCGTCCTTGCCGGGAGTGAGGTTGAGATACTTGGCCAGGTCCTGGGTCATCTCGACACCATAAGCCTTTTTCTCCTCCAAACCCGCACCTTTGATCGGTCTGAAGGCGGCCCAGGCCCCTTTGATGGTCTTATCATCTTTGGGAACGACCCCCTGAGCGATAAAAATGGTCGAGGTGGTCCCATTGGAAACAATTCCGGTGACTTGAATCTGCGGCGTGGCCAAGACGACTTCTTTTTCGGCCTGGACCAGTTTGATGACCTTCTCGATTTCCGTCTTGGAAAACATATACCGTTCCGGATCGAGCTTGCCTTTCTCCAGCCAGCCGGCTTTGGTGATCGTCAGATGCCCCAGACCCTCACCCCGGATGGCCGAGGTTCGCAGTCCGGAATAGACATTGCTGACATAGCCCCGAAAGAGACTGATGGCCGCGAAACCCACCCCGATGGCCAGCAAAGTGACCAGTGAGCGCCGTTTATTCCTGAGGATATTGCGAACCGCCAATTTCATCCATTTCATCATGGCCGCACACCTCCTTCCACGATCCGCCCATCCTCCAACCGCACCAGACGATCGACCTGATCCAGAAGCCGCTGGTCATGGGTGGAAAAGATAAAGGTGGTCTTTTCTTTTTCATTGAGCGAACGCATGAGGCCGATAATCATACGGGCGGTTTCCGAATCCAGGTTGGCAGTCGGTTCATCGGCAATCACCAGAGAGGGATCGGTCACCAGGGCCCGGGCAATGGCCACCCGTTGCTGCTGCCCGCCGGACATTTTGAAGGGGCGATGGTGGACCAGATCGGCCAGGCCCACGGCCTTAAGCCGTGTCATGGCCCTGGCTTTGGCCTCAGCCGATGAGGCCCCCTTGATCTGCAGAGGCAGCATGACATTCTCCAGGCCGGAAAGGACCGGAACCAGGTTAAACCCCTGGAAGATAAAGCCGATGGTTTCGTTACGCAGTTCGCTTCGCTGGTTATCCGATAAGGAACGAATATCCCGGCCGGCAATGGCCAGGGATCCTTCCGTGGGTTCATCAATAGCCCCGATCAGGTTTAAAAGGGTGGTCTTGCCGGAACCGGACGGTCCCCAGATGGCCACAAATTCTCCCTGATCGATTTTGAGGTCGATCCCCTGAAGGGCCTGGACAACGGTTTCCCCCAGGAAATAATCTTTTTTTATGTTTTCCATTTCAATTAAAGCCATGATCCTCATTGCCCCTTATTTAAAGGTTTTGCTATTCCCAAAAGTCCTTAAGTGCTTTGTAAAAAAAATACGGTTTGTAATCTTTGAAAACCTCGCAAAAAGTCGCTGAAACTCGCATTGCGTCATCCCGGCCTCCGTCCCGGAGGGCTCTATGCCCCGGAGGGCGAAAGCCGGCATCCAGTAGTTTTAGCCGATTATAAATCTCCTGGATCCCGGCTTTCACCGGGGGTGACGACTTTTTACGAGTTCATCATCCTACTTCCTGATGTTTTTTAGTTCATTTTAGACGATTAAGCGGTTTATGAAAGGGTTAAGCGATGAAAAGGATTAGGAGACGACAAAAGGGTTATAATAGGAGTGATGGTTAAAAAAATTAGCTGATACGGAACCCTATTTCATTCCCGCCAACGAAGGCTGTTTTAAGATCGTGACTTCGCGTTTAATGCGTTTTGATATTTGGGCTTCGGCCGTTTCCAGATCATAACGTGCCTGTAATCGCAACCAGACAACCGCACTGGTGCCTAAATAACGGGCCAGCCTTAACGCCGTGTCGGCGGTAATCGAACGTTTTCCGCGAATGATTTGACTGATGCGCAGGGGAGAAACACCTATATCTTTAGCTACTCTATACTGGCTTAAGCCCAGCGGTTTCATAAAGTCTTCCGACAATATCTCTCCGGGATGAACAGGGGAAAGTGTTTTCATGCTTTTCCTTTCATTTATGATAATCTGCAATCTCAACCTTTGTGGCTTTTCCATCTATCCACCGAAAGCAGATCCTCCACTGATCGTTGATGCGAATACTATATTGCCCAAGGCGGTTTCCACGAAGCGACTCGAGTCTATTTCCAGGAGGGGCCGACAGATCTCTCAAGTCCTCTGCCTCAGGCTCCTCTTGCCCCCCTTCTTTTATTCATTCCACTGCAAATTCAATCAACCGGCGTGGTCCGAATCAATGCCATGATCAGGGAGTCTCCATAATGCATCCACCGGCAAGGCTTGTAATCTGTGGCCGAAGGGAATGGACTCTTGGCCAGTATATAGTATCAGGCCCCGATAAAATTTTTCCCCAACTTGTTCGGAAAGATATTGAATTGAATTAAAATCTCTGGCACTGACGGTGGTACTGGCCTTAACCTCAATGGCTACTATCCGGCCCTGGGCGTCCTCCAAAATGATATCTACCTCCTGACCTGTTTGGGTTCGGAAATAATATAATTGAGGCCGTTCCTGACTCCAGGAAATTTGTTTACGGAGCTCCATAATCACAAAATTTTCAAGAAGGGTGCCTGAATAGGAGTCTTCAGCAACCCCCTGATCCGCCCTTAATCCTAAAAGATGGGCCATCAATCCCGTATCCGTTAAGAAGATTTTGGGCGCTTTGACCAGCCTTTTGCTTAAATTCCCAGACCAGGGTGAAAGGGTTTGGATTAAAAAAGTGGCCTCTAAAAGACTCATATAGCGTTTAAGAGTCGTTTGGGGAATGGCGGTGCTACGGGAAAGTTCGGAAAAATTTAGCAAAGAAGTACTTCGAACCGCCAGCAGAGAAAGCAATCTGGGCAGCACCGTAAGCCCTTCAATCTGGGCCAAATCGCGCACCTCCCGTTGGAGGATTGTGGAAATATAAGAACGGAACCAGGCCCTGCGACGGGATTCCAGCGGTCGACTAAGAATTTCCGGAAAACCCCCAAGCAAAATTTTTTTAGCCAGAAGATCTCTGCGGCTGGTTGGTTTCCCGGTTAAGGCCGGCAGGCTTTCTTTGAAAACACCGTCGACAAATCCTTCCGAAAGACCTTCTTTTTCACCTTGGGAAAAAGGCCAGAGGGTAAGGATTTCCATCCTGCCGACAAGGGATTCGGAAAGAGAGGGCAGTAGCAGGACATTGGCTGAACCGGTGAGCAGAAATCGCCCGGGTTGACGATGGCGATCCACTTCGGCCTTAATAGCCAAGAAAAGATCCGGCACCCTTTGAATTTCATCTAAAACGACGGGGCCGTCCAGGTTGGAGAGGAACCCGGCTGGATCGTGACGGGCGGCAGATAAAACAACGGCATCATCGAAGGTAAGATAACGGGCAGGATGCCCTTCAGAATTCAACCAGCGGACCAAGGTACTTTTCCCTGTTTGCCGAGCGCCCGTCAGCATAACCACGGGGGTATCTGTTAAGGCTTCCAGGAGAAAGGGGGTAATATTTCTCTTAAGCATGGTTGTATTTTAACCGGTCAATGGTTGAATATCAACCATAAATTGCTCCAGTGATCGCTTGTTTTTAACAGCCCGGGGGCCGGAAGAGTCCCCGCCCTTTCCATTTCATTCACCCACCTTACCCTCCCCACACCGGGGTTTAGGCGACTACCCTCTTGGCTGGAATTCCTCCGGGTATTATTCGGCCGGACGCCCCTCCCCGGTCGTAGGTCCTTCCAGGCCGGAATCCTTCACGTGGGGAAGGGAATGAGTGTTTATCTGGGGATCATGAAAAAGACCCATAGACATCCGACCTAAAACTGGTGAGTTCCGTTTCACTCCTCCCACCCAACCTGGTCCAAAGATCGACCCATTTTCCCTTGACCCCTTGAATCCTGAATTTTTATAATCTCACCTGTTGCACAGAAAGAATATTCGGGTGTTGGCGAAGCTTCTCCAGGGCGGAGGCGGGAGCCTCTTCGTCTATCCGGATGATGGACATGGCCCGATCCTTTACCGGGGTCCGGCTCAGGTGCATGTCGGCAATGTTGACCTGAAAATCACCCAGGGTAGACCCGATCAATCCGATGACTCCGGGCTTATCCAGATTTTGGATGATCAGATTAATGCCTTCCAGCTCGGCCTCCAGACGATACGTATTGAGAAGGATAAGGCGGGGGCCTTCTCCGGGGAAAACCGTACCCCGGGCCGATGAGACTTGGCCCTTTCCCGTGGCCCGGACCATGATCATGCCCGAATAGCCGCCCGTATCGGAGGTGGAAGACGTGATCAGTTCGATTTGCCGGCGTTGGAGCAAAATCGGGGCATTGACCGGGGTGACTTTTTCCGCCAACACCGGCTCCAGAAATCCCTTGATAACCGTCTGAGTAATGGGTTCCAAGGGCAGCCCCTCCAGATCCGGGCCGCTGGTTTCAACTTCCAACCTTTCCACAAAAGTGCTCAACTGCCCTTGGAGAGACCCTAATTTTTCTGCGAGGATCAGATAGGGACGCAACGGGTAAAAGGCCTTGGCGCCGATGTTGGGAAAGTTTACGGCATTTCGAATAACCCCCCGCAGGAGATAGTCGATCAATTGGGTGGCAATAGCCCGGGCCACATTGGTCTGGGCCTGTATACTGGAAGCCCCCAGGTGGGGGGTGGCAATCACGTTTGAAAGCGCCACCAGGGGATGGTTGACCGGAGGTTCGGAAGAGAAGACATCCAGGGCTGCGCCGGCGATATGCCCCTCCTGGAGTGCTTCGTAAAGGGCCTCTTCATCGATCAAACCGCCCCGGGCGCAATTGATGATCCGGGCGCCAGGCTTCATTCTGGCGATGGCCGACCGGTTGATGATCCGGTCCGTCTCCTTGGTCAGGGGGGTGTGGAGGGTGATAAAATCACTCCGGGCCAGGAGATCGTCCAAGGCAACCCAGGTTACCCCCATTTTAGTTGCGGCTTCGGGAGTGATATAGGGGTCAAAGCCGATTACTTCCATACCCATCCCCATGGCCCGATCGGCCACAATAGAACCTATTCTTCCCAGACCGATTACGCCCAGGGTCTGCTCACAAATCTCGGTCCCGAGAAACCGTTTTTTCTCCCACCGGCCTTCGCGCACGGATTGGGCCGCCTGGGGCAGGTGCCGGGCCAGGGCCAGCATCAGGGCCAGGGTATGTTCGGCCGCGGCCATGGCATTGGCCCCCGGAGTATTCATGACCAGGATTCCCTTGTCGCTGGCCGAGGGAAGATCGACATTGTCCACCCCGGTTCCGGCCCGGCCGATCACCTTCAGCCTGTCGGCCCTTTGGAGCATCTTTTCTGTGACCCTGGTGCGACTCCGAATAATCATAGCGTCGTACTGCGGCAATCGATCGGCGATCTGCTCCAGGCTCAATTGCTCAGGGGTATCGACCTCCAGGCCTTCCGTTGATCGAAGCAAATCCAGCCCGCTTTCATCGAGCCCGTCACAAATCAGAATTTTCATGGTCATTTTTTAATATCCTTTCCATCTGGGAAAAAATTTAAAGGACATCATATCAGAAAAAGAGAGTAATTATCAATACTGCATTCCAGTCCCGCCATCCGGAGCCGAAATAGAGCGCCTTTTTAAGTAATATAGCCAAACCCGTATTTGCAACAAATATAGATCTTATTGAACAGCTCCTTGAGGGACATTTCCGGATACTCGAAGGCGTAGGGAACCCCCTGATCATAAAAACGATACCAACTTTTTTCCATAGCCATAAAACCTCCTTTTTTACTTAGCCGTCAACACTGATAACTTAAAGAATTTCTTTCTAAATTTCCTCTTTCTGATCTTAGGGGTTCTTGGTTTTGAGCTTTCCACCTGTGTTAACTGCGAGCATGGCCGGCACGGTAGCGACCAGCGCAAATATAATCGTACCCAATGCATAATTGTAGTTGCCACCGGAGGCTTGAATAAAATAGCCAATTGCAATAGGAGCCAAAAAGCCGCCTACCATTCCAAAGAAGCTGATGATAGAGGAAGCCAACCCCATGACCTCTTTGGGAATGGTGTTCATCGGAACGGCCCAGAAGGCTGCCATGCCCGTGGCCAGGAAGAAACCGCTGGCCGTTAAAAAGATGACACAGACGTTGGCGGTTTCAGCACCGGTTGCAACATAGCAGAATACGGCGGATAGGAGCATGCTGGTGCAGAAGTATGTTTTTCTTTTCCCCGGGAAGAATTTATCGGAAATAAACCCTCCAACAGCCATCCCTGCCGCAGCAGCCAGAAAAGGCAGGGCGGTTGCAATACCCATCCCCATTGTGGTAAATCCTCGCTGCTTGATCAAATAACTGGGAAGCCAGGCGATGTATCCCCAGTTGGCAATGAGGAAAAAGAAAAAAACCACGGATAATTGCCAGACGATAGGGACTCTCATGATACTGGCATAAGAGGCCTTTGGTTGATTACCCTTATCCCCTGAGGCGCCGTCTTCAAAATCTTTCAACTCTTCTTCAGATACATACCTGCTCTTTTCCGGCGTATCCGCCACATAAAACCACAAGGCCAGGGCAATCAGAATTCCGGGTACGGCCAGGATGAAATAAAGGGTACGCCAACCGTATAGCACGATAAGGCTGGCGCCGACAACAGAGGCAATGGCAATACCGAACGGTTGAGAAGAATAGGCAATACCATTGGCCGTTGCTCTTTCTTTCATGGGGAACCAGGTGGCAATGATTTTATAATAAGGTCCCGGAAACAGGCCTTCACCTACCCCGAACAACACCCGGATGACCAATAACATCGTCAGCGATGATGCAATCCCTGTCAGTCCTGTAAAGAGCGACCACAGTATCAAAGCAATAACAATGACTTTAGAGGCGCCGAATTTGTCTGCCAAAACGCCGCCGGGGATCTGCAAAAGGGCATACCCCAGCAGAAATGCACTCATGACAACCCCCATTGATACGGGTGACAACCCAAAGTCCTTTGCAATAAAGGGGATGGATACAGACATGATCATCCGGTCAAGATAGCAGATCATCCAGGCGATAAACATCAGGATCAATACAGTTTTTCGATACTTCCAATTAGCCATGATCAATTCCTCCTTTTAGTAACTAAAGAATATAATTCTACGCAAAATGGATAGAATTTCTTAAAGAACACACCTTGGACCCGGACCAATTGAGGTTTTTTTAACATGTTTTGTATATCCAAAATCTTGGTTCAGGCTGGTCCGGGTTGGGGTGGTTTGGTTAGATTCTTAACAATCGTCCGGCATAATTTCCAATAAAACTGTTCTCACTGATTACTATCTGGCCATTGACCACGACCAATTTGATGCCCTGATTCTGAGCAAAGCAGTTTGAAAAATCAGCGCGATCTCTGATTTTATCGGCATCGAACAAAATCAGATCGGCATCCCAGCCTTCTCTGATGAGACCTTTTGTTTTGAGACCGAATTTCTTGGCCGGGAGGGAGGTCATCCTGCTCACCGCTTCCTCCAGGTGCAGCACCCCTTTTTCCCTGACATACTGACCCAATACCCTGGGGAAGGACCCCATAATCCGGGGGTGTGTGGTAGCCCCCTCGGGAACAGGAACACCATCCGTGCCGAACATGGTATACGGAGACTTCATAATATTCTGCAGGTCTTCTTCCCCGATCATAAACCAGGCCGCGACCCCTTGCCCTTCATTCTTAACCATGATGTCGAATAGGGCTTCGATTGGCTTGATACCCTTATCTTTTGCGTACTGTAGGATTGTTTTTCCTACGGCATCCGGTGTTGCAGTCGCACTCATGATAATAATCCCCTCATAGCCACAGTTGAGGAGGTAGCTGTCCCAGCCGTCCTTCGGATTCAGCATCTCTTCTTCAATGGTTGGCCAGTTTTTTTTATCTGAAAGAATCTCTATCATCTTCGCTGTTCCTTCCTCTGAGTAACGGGGAGGAATCACAAAATTTAAGGGGGTTGATCCTGCGGTATACGGATACATGTCTACGGAGATGTTGACGCCCTCCTGGATAGCCTTTTCTATCAACTCCAGGGCCTTGGAAGATAATCCCCAATTGGGTTTGCCATTGATCTTGAAATGGGAAATTTGAACCGGAATATCGGCTTGTCTTGCTAACTCTATGGATTCTTTGAGTGAATCCATAACATATTGGGCCTCATTTCTCATATGCGTTGTGTATACGCCGCCATACTCCCGAACGACCCTACATAGGGCCACTAATTCATATTGCGGTGTAAAGATTCCAGGAGGAAAAATCAGGCCGGTGGATAATCCGAGGGCCCCACAACTCATGGCATCTCTAACCAACCCTTTCATGTGGTCAAGTTCTGCACTGGTTGCCGGCCTGTTTTCAAAACCCATGACAGCGGTTCTGACTGCGCCCTGCCCCACAAGATAGGCTACATTGATGGCTAGGCTCAGCTTCTCGACATCTTTGAAATACTTATCATAGGAAGTATATTCTTCTATGTTGTCAGGCATTTTACTTCCCGTGGCGCGTTCAAGGAAAGTTTTCCAGAGCGTTCGGTGGGGGGGATGGATTGACACAGGGGCCATGGAGATGCCACAATTGCCTGAAATCTCTGTCGTGACACCCTGGGAAAGCTTGCAGAAGTTAACGGGATCATAAAAAATGACGTTATCATAGTGGGCGTGTACATCAATGAAGCCCGGAGCAAGATATAGGCCCTCTCCGGAAATTCTGGTCTTTGCTTCAAGCTTTTCCGAGCAGCCCACATAGGTTATCTGGTCTCCCTTTACGCCCACATCACCTTTAAAGGCCCCTTGCCCGCTTCCATCAATCACTCTGGTGTTTTCAAGGAGAATGTCTAAACTTGCATCCATTTTTTCTTCCTTTCTTTTTTCCGGTCAGCAATGAGGATTTTCCTGGATGCCCCTTCGAAGGGGACAGGGATGGTCTGCACTTTTTCTACCTGCCTATTACCCCGCTTACCGCTTGCCATTAAGGCTTTTTCTTTTTTGCAAGGCATCTGTCTTTTCAGAGGAGGAAGGTTGTGCCAACACTGGTCAGTAAAAACTGATCCGGCATCTCCTGGGCAAACCTGTTGACTGCCTTCCACCCGGTGCAGTGCATGGGTGCCACGTAGTCGGGGCCGATGGCTTTCATCGCCCTGATCGTGGGGTCGATGAGCCTTTCATTTTCCCCTGAAAGGTGAAATCCGCCCAGGACCGCATGGACCTTGTCTAGGCCTGAGACCTTTTGGAAATATTTAACCGTGTTGATGATCCCGGCATGAGAGCACCCCCCGATCACTACCAGGCCGCGGCCCTTTAAGTTTACAGCCATAGCCTGATCGTCGTAAAAAGGGTCCGGAATCCACTCATTACCGATCTTGGCTTCCATGCCCGGCATGCCCTTTTCAAAGTCCGTCTGCCGCTCCACTTCCCCCGAAAGCAAAATAAGGCCGGAGGCGATAGTCGAGGTGGTTTCTATCTTTTGCAAGTTTGCGCCCGTTCTTGTCAGGGCCATTTCATCCATCCCGGGCAGATCAATCCGGAGCTGTGGGTTCATCTGAAAACGGCGGGAGACAAAGGCGCCCGTGTGCAAGAACAACGGCAGCCCCTTCCTGGCCTGTCCAAGGAACCCCAGCAGGCCGCCGAAGTGGTCAAAGTGCCCGTGACTCAGGACAACGGCCTCGATGCTTTTAAAATCTGCTCCCACTTCCCCCAGCATCACAGCCCTGCTCAAAGCAAAGGTCTGGGCGTTGTGAAGCAGGCATGTTCCCGAAATACCCGTATCAAACAACAACGTGTGGGCCTCCGAACCGCCATGCACTTTTATGAGATAGGACAATCCCGGCTCCGACAAGGGCCCGCCTGGCGGCATCACCCGCAGTCGTTTGACCACATCTGAATCCGGGAGGAATAAGTCGGAGTAGTTGTCAACCAGTACGACGATTTCGATCTTGTCCGCTTCTCTTACCCTTATCCTGTCCATATCGCCTCCTTATCTTTGTTTACAGGGTTTTTGTTTATCATCGTTAATTTAACAGTGTTAATGTTAATGGCAAAACAATACCTTCCTCCTCTCAATATTTTTTTTTGTCGTGCGAAGCAGGTCTTCAGCCGCTTATAAAATTAATTTCAGTCTCTTTTTTCCAAGTAATTCCCGAATCAAGGCTTCGATACGGGAGTCGATGAACTCTTTTGGATTATCGACAACCTGCTGGATTTGATTGCTGTTATACAGGCTGACCAGGCCATGCATATCTGACCATAACTGAGTGGTTTTATAAAGGGTGAAATTCTCCGGAAGTTTATCCTTTGATAGGAAAACCTTTTCTACGATTTGAAGAAAGTGATTAAGGCATCTCCTGCCGGACACCCGTAGTCTTGTCATGGCGATTTCTTCAAATTCCGTACCGATGTAGTCGGTTACTTTTGGCGTGCGGAGGTTAAATATGATGTCATAATATTCGGAATAGGCGGTTCCGAATTCAAAGTAGGCCCTGAGGAGTCCTCGCAGATTATCGACGAGAGATTTTTTTTCATCATTGGACTTTGAAAGCATGGTATCCATGATTTCAAAACCCTTTATCCTTATCCACAGGTTAATTTCTTCTTTGCTGGCAAAATAGTTATAGATATTAGCGGCGGTGATGCCCAATCGTGAGGCAATTTTTCTCATGCTGAGCTTATTATATCCCTCATCGACGATCAACTGGAGGGCCTTGGTGAGTATTGCCTGTTTAACTAAGTCAACTTCTTCCGCTGTTCTTGGTGCCTTTGGCATGGTAACCCGATGACGTAGAAATTATTAGATAACTAAAATGAACATAGTTAATTTAACAAAGTTCAATATTTATTGAACATGTATCCTCAAAAAATTTATTTGTCAAGAACTATTTTACCCGATCTCTTTCACGGTAGTCGCCATATAAATCACAATGCCAGTATTTTATTGGATCATTTCGTTGGTCATCTTAACAATCCCTCCTGCAGACATCGGGTTCACGGGCCGCCTTGACATCATCGAGGCGCTTGACAGGTGTCGTCAGGGGCGCGGACTTGACCAGTTCGGGAGTCTCCCGGGCCTCTTCGGCAATCCGGATCATGGCGTCACAGAATCCATCCAGCGTCTCCAGGCTCTCCGTTTCCGTCGGTTCGATCATGATCGCCTCCGGTGTTATTAGAGGAAAGTAGATTGTCGGCGGGTGATAACCGTAATCGAGGAGCCGTTTGGCAATATCTGCGGTGTGGACGCCCTTTTCCTTCACCTGACGTCTGCCTGTAAATACACATTCGTGCATGCAGATCCGGTCATAGGCCAGATCATAATAAGGCTTGAGACGTTCCTTGAGATAGTTGGCATTGAGGACAGCGATCTCGCTGACCCGCCGGAGGCCTTCCGGCCCCAGGGTGCGGAGATAGGTGTAAGCCTTAACAAGCACGTTGAAATTCCCGTAAAAGGCCTTCACCCGGCAGATGCTCTCGGGATAGTCGTACCTGAAGCCATAACCACCATTTGTCTTAACCACACGGGGAACAGGCAGATAATCGACAAGGTCTCTTCCGACGCCGATGGGGCCGCTGCCGGGGCCACCGCAGCCGTGAGGTGTCGAGAATGTCTTGTGAAGGTTGATGTGGATGACGTCGAAACCGAGATCGCCCGGGCGGGTCTTCCCCAGGAAGGCGTTGGCGTTGGCCCCGTCGCCGTAAAGAAGGCCTCCTTTCCCGTGAACAATGGCCTGGACCCGCTCGATATTCCGTTCAAAGAGCCCGAGGGTGTTGGGGTTCGTGAGCATCAACCCGGCCACATCCCCCGTCATGAGTTTCTCAAGGTGGGATAGGTCGATAGAGCCTTCATCATTAGTGCGGAGGGTAACGGTCCGGTAGCCGCAAAGGGCGCACGAGGCCGGATTCGTCCCGTGGGCGGCATCGGGAATCAGGATACGATCGCGCCTTTCTCCCCGTTTTTCAAAGTATTTCTTGAGGATCATGATCCCTGACAATTCGCCATGGGCGCCGGCAGCGGGCTGGAGAGAAAAATCGGCCATACCGAAAATCTCCGAGAGATAGTGTTGCAGTTCGTACATGATCTGCAGGTTGCCCTGGGAAAAACCCGCCGGTGCATAGGGATGAAGAGCTGTAAAGCCGGGAAGACTGGCCATATCTTCGTTGATCTTGGGATTGTATTTCATGGTGCAGGAACCGAGGGGGTAGAATCCCATATCTACCCCAAAATTCCGCCGGGAAAGCGTGGTGTAATGGCGCACCAGATCCACTTCCGCCAATTCGGGCAGGTCGAGGTTCTGACGAAGAAGGTCCTCTTGAATCAAGGACTCTATCGGCATTTCCGGAACATCGCATGGGGGCACACTATCTGTCTTGCGTCCCGGTCGGCTCTTTTCAAATATCAGTTCCATCCGTAAATCTCCTTACTCAAGAAAATTGCGTCATCCTGCCGGTTTGCTCCCGAACGGGTTTCCCCAAAACCCCTAGGTTATGATCCCGATCAGCTTATCGATCTGTCTTTTTGAAAGCATTTCCGTGGCGCACAGCAGAAGGGTTTTTTTCAGTTCCGGATAATCGTTACCGGCAATATAGCCGCCAATGATACCCGAATCCTGGAGCTTCTGGTTGATCCTCTGGGGATCGGGGCAAACCATAAGAAACTCGTTATATACAGGTCCGGGAAAGACAGGCGCCCAACCTCTCAGTTCCGATAGCCGGGTTTTTAAATAATGGGCCTTCTGGAGATTGATCTCGGCAAGCCGCCTGAGGTTTTTTCCCAGACAGGCCAGATAGACGGCCGCGGCCAGGGCGCAGAGGGCCTCATTGGAGCAGATATTGGACGTCGCCTTCTCTCGCCGGATGTGCTGTTCCCGGGTCTGCAAGGTCAACACGAATCCCCGCCGGCCGTCCTTATCGGTCGTGGTGCCTGCCAGGCGGCCGGGTATTTTGCGAAGAAAAGTGTCCCTGGCGGCAAAGATGCCCAGATAAGGGCCGCCAAAGTTGAGGGGGTTCCCAAGTGCCTGGCCCTCGCCAACGACTAAGTCCGCTCCCATTTCACCGGGCGGCCATAAGATGCCCAGAGAAGTGGCTTCCGTAAAACCGGAAACCAGAAGCGCCCCCTGCTCATGGACCAGGGGAGCAATAGTGCGGAGATCTTCAATCACGCCGAAAAAATTAGGGGATTGCAAGACGACGGCAGCCGTTTCCCTGTCGATCATCTGTTGCAGGGTACCGCCATCTGCCTGACCGGATAGTCCAAAAGGAGCCTCCAGTACCTCGTATCCGTTGGCCCGGGCATAGGTCCTGACGACCTGCCGGTACTCCGGGTGGATGGATCGCATCATAATGATTTTCCGTCGATTTAAGGTCTTGGTGGCCAGTATGACCGCCTCAGCCATGGCGGAGGCGCCATCATACATGGATGCGTTGGCCACATCCAGGCCTGTGAGCCTCGCTATCATGGTCTGATATTCATAGATAGCCTGAAGAATCCCCTGGCTGATCTCCGCCTGGTAGGGGGTATAGGCCGTGTAAAATTCGGAACGGGACAGGATATGCCCGACAACGGACGGGATATAATGATGATAGGCGCCGGCTCCCATTAGACAGATCTCCGGAACGACATTCCGGTTGCCGAGTTCGTGCATCAGGCCGAACACCTCCTGTTCCGACCGGGGGGCGGGAAGATTCAGCAGACGCGTCAGCCGAAGCTCCGATGGGATATCGGCAAAAAGGTCATTGAGAGATGAAACACCCACGGCCTTCAGCATTTTTTTTTCATCATCCGGGGTGTGGGGGATATAATGTGCGTAATCCATCGCCTGCCCCCTTATTGTCTGTCGGCGACAATCATCGATTCATATTCGTCGGCGTTCATGAGGGCGCTGCCTGCTGCTGCGTCGTCCATGTTCAACTTTACGATCCAGCCCTCTCCAAAGGCATCTGCGTTGATCAGATTCGGGCTGGCTTCCAGCTTCCTGTTGACATCGATCACCTCGCCGCTGATCGGGGAAAAGATGTCCGAAACGGATTTTACGGATTCAACGGCGGCTATCGCATCCCCGGAGGTTACCTTTTTCCCTATCTCAGGTAATTCCACATAGACGATGTCCGTGAGCAATTCCTGGGCATGGTCTGTAATGCCTAAGGTTGCTATGCCATCTCCATGGTCGAGAATCCACTCATGATCTTTTGAATATTTCCGGTCTGTCGGATTCACTTTTGACATACTATTTCTCCTTATGTGTGATTTTTACGGCGATGCTTGCAACCTGCTGCCGCTTTTTATCCCCCTTAGGCGTCAGGACCCCGGTGATGCGCCGGGGCGACCGGCCTCATCTCTTTCTCTTGTAGAAAGGGAGGGAAACAATCCGGGCCTTGGCCCGATTGTTCCGGATCTCAATCTCGATGACCGTCCCCGGCTCTTGACAGACCGGAGGAACAAAAGCCAGTCCGATAGCCTTACCCAAAGTCGGGGAAAAAGTCCCCGAGGTCACATAGCCCACCTTTTGGCCTTCCATAAAAACCTTGTAACCATGCCGGGCAATGCCGCGGTCCGTCATGGTAAAGCCGACCAGTTTCCGATTAAACCCCTCTCTTTTCAACTGCTCCAGAGCGGCTTTCCCAATAAAACCCTTCTCCATATTGGTAATCCATCCGTAAACGACTTCGTATGGCGTGACCGTCTCATCCATTTCGGCGCCATTGAGCATCAGGCCCGCTTCCAGGCGCAGGGTATCTCTCGCCCCCAGACCGACCGGCCGCAACCCGTAGCTGCCCCCGACATCCAGTAAATCATCCCAGAGGTTACCGATCTTTTCAGCGGCGGCGTAGATTTCAAATCCATCCTCGCCGGTATACCCGCTGCGGGAGATCATAGCAGGTATAGAGGACACGCTGGTGTGCAGGGCATGATAATATTTTAATTCGTTCAGTGGCTCCGGCACAACTTTCTGCAGAATGGCCTCAGAGACGGGGCCCTGGAGATCGAGTTTGCCTGTCCTATCCGATATATCCATGATGCTGACCTCATCGAATCCTTTTTCCTGTTTAATTTTTTGCAGCCACTGATAATCCCTGTCTTTTGTGGCGGCATTGGTGACCAGAAGATAAGCATCCTCTTTCAGGGGATATACAGTCACATCATCCATAATGCCTCCCTGCGCATTCAGCAGAAGGCCGAGTTTCATCTGGCCCGGATATTGGTTTTGAAGATTCCGACTCAGAGCGAGCTGCAGAAGATCAAAGGCCTGACGGCCCTTGATCTCGATCTCCCCCATATGGCAGATATCAAACAGACCGGCACGATGGCGCGTTGCATTGTGCTCTTCGATGACCTTGGTATACTGCACCGGCATGGCCCAGTCGCCAAAATCAACAATAGTCCCCCCTAACAGCGCGTGACGTTCATATAAAGCAGTTTTTTTCATAGAAGTTCCCTTAATCTTTAATGCCCAGGTTGAAAATGATGGAACCCGGTAAGGACATCAAATATTTCGACGTAATCTTTTGTTAGTTTTATGAACTATGTTAATTTAACACTGTTCAATTATTTAAGTTGACTTTTATTACACCAAACAATAAAAGTCAAGTATTTTTTAAAATGAACTACCCGTGGGAAACATAAACCTCTGGTCGGCTTTTACTCCGATGCCCCTGATCTATCTTAACCGAAGTAAATATAGTCTTTTTGAGTGGCGATATCAAAAAAGTCGTAACACTTTAGGGATTTGAAAAGAACGCGTTGTTCACCGCAAAGCCGCGAAGTACGCAGAGAGAATCATTATTGTACAATCCCGTGAGAGGCGGGATTGTACAAAACAACTCTGGACTCCGTCCCGGAGGGCTTCCGGCCCGGAGGGGCCTACACCCCGGAGGGTTGCGGAAGCTTTCCTTTCTGTCCTCTCAACAGAAAGGAAAAATTATTTCCCCTTTGCGTTCTTGGCGTCTCTGCGGTGAAAAATAGTTTTTCAAAAAGCTAAACTGATACAAAAAGTCTTTATGTCAAATAAGAATCGGGGCTTGCTTTTTTCAGGACATTAGGCGATAGCTTCATAATTCCGACCCTTGTCGGCCGGGTGGACCGATCAATTGTTGACTTTTAGCAGGAAACAAGTAAAAAAGAGACCAGGTAGTGTTAAAAGATGAGTTCAAAGGTTTGAAAACAAAACCGGAGGCATTTACTATGGATCATAAAGAGGCCTTTTTACGGGTTGAACAGGAAAAAAATTACCTTATCGACATCCTCAAGGCCATGATTGCCGTGAACACCTGCATCCCGCCGGGAGAAAATTATGGGAAGTTGGTGGACATCCTTGAACCGGAGCTTCGATCCTTTGGCTTCGAAACCCGCCGGGTGTCGGTGCCTGAGGAAAAGTACCGCCAAATCCCCGAATCCCTTTCCGGGGAGAGGGTCAACCTGGTGGGCGTCCAGAAGAGCAACCACCCGCGGAGTTCCTTTTACGGCCACCTGGACGTCGTTCCCGTGGACGACCGCTGGACGGTCGATCCTTTTGCCGGAACGGTCAAGGAAGGAAAGCTCTACGGTCGCGGGGCGGTGGATATGAAAGGGTCCATAGCCGCCTTTCTCGGGGCGGCCCGGGTGATTCGGGCGATGGGACTTGAACCCCGCTTCCAAATGGAATGCTGTTTTTGCACCGATGAAGAGGTGGGGGTCTATCCGGGGGCCCGCTATCTGGCCGAAGAGGGCTATTTTTCGAACCACCTGGTCTGGGGGGAATTGGCGGCCGTCGCACCGGCCACGCTGATCGGCGTTAACGGGGCGGCCCGGGTTGATATCCTGGCCCTTGGCAGGACCTGTCACTCGGGGATGAACTGGATGGGAGTCAACGCGGTTGAGGAGATGGTCCCGGTGATGCAAGCCCTCATAGATGTTAAAAAACAGGTGGAAAAGAAAACCTCCCGCATCCCGGCCCTTCCTATACCCGGCGCCCCTTCGGATAAGATGACCCCCATGTTCAATCTCACGATCCTTCGCGGTGGGTTTAAGGATAATGTCGTTCCCGGGGAGTGCCGTCTGACTGTCAACCGCCGTTATATCCCGGAGGAGAAGTACGAAGAAGTGATAGCGGAAATTGAGACTGCCGTAAAAAAGGGGAAGGCAAAATCAAAACTGCTGGACCTTAAGGTAGACTATTATAATTTGTATTCCCCGGTGGTGATCGATCCTGACAGCGAGGCGGTCAAGAAGATGCAGGCCGCCGCTGCCGCTGTGTGGGGATATCAGCATTTCCTTCGAGGAGGGATCACCGCTTCATCAGATTTAGGAATAGTCCTGGAGACCCTCCGGGCCGAACAGCCACAGGTGGCCTGTTGCGGTCTGCTTCGTCCGGGCATAACCGCAGCCCATGGGGCCGATGAATTCGTCCTGCTGGAAGACCTCATTGCCCTGACCAAACAATTGGTTCATTATTATGTATTCTGATATGATTGGTGCCAGTTCTTCGCCACCATGAGCTTAGCCGCGGGGCACTGCGGCGATGACTTAAAAGGATTAGGTCCTATCCGGAAAAAGCAATGTTCCGGATGGAGCGGTCCTACTATCTTTGCCTTCTCGACTTGACCCAGGCGCGGACCAATCGGGCCTCGTCATAAGTGACGGGAATGGAAGCTTGTTCGACGATCTCTCTTAGCAGAGTGAGGTCGGATCGTTTGAGCAGATCTTCCACCTCTTTTCGCGCCTCCGGCCGGACAAACCGGTCGAAGGGGATTTCTCTTCCGGCCAGGATCAGTTGTTCCAGATGCAGGGCAATAGTGCGCTCGGTCAGATTCCTCCTGAAGGCGATCTGCTCGATGGAAAGGTTCTGCTCCACCAGTCCAAAGGTCTCTTCGATGGTGGAACTCCTTTGCGGCCCGACCCGACCCGAAAGAGGCAGAGGATCCACTTCCGGGGCCGGGTCATCAGGACCGGTATTCGCCACCCCGTAAGCCTTGATCTCGTCGATAAAGGTCTGGCCGTAAAGCACCCATTTGGTCTCACCCACGCCGTGAATCTGCAAAAAGCCGTTTTTTGTGCCGGGCAGAAGATCGGCCATCTCCCGGAGAGAGCGATCGGAGAAGATCACATAGGGGGGAACTTTTTTCTCTGCAGCCAGACGAAGCCGGAGGGCGCGCAAACGTTCGAAAAGCCCTTGCCTGAATTCGTCGGCCTTGACTGCCAGGACCTTCCCTTCGGGCGCCTTTCGTTCTCTCATGATGGTTACGGTTCGCCGGCCTTCCAGCACCGCCTGCCCTTCCGGCGTGAGCTGGAGGATCGGATACTCCCCTTCCGCCTGGGTAAGAAAATTTAAGGACAGGAGATTGTCAATGACCTTTCTCCAATGACTCTTATCCTCCTGCTTTCCAGCCCCGTAAATCGAAAGCCGGTTGTGCTTATACAGACGAACCTTTTGCGTGTTGGCCCCTTTGACAATGTCGGTAAGGTGAACAGCGCCGAAACGTTCCCCGGTCTGCTCGATGGCGGTAAGGATGGCCAGGGCCTCTTGGGTAAGGTCAACAGCTTCCCGCTCCCCGCAGCAGACATCGCAGGCGCCGCACGACTTCTTTTCGTAGACTTCGCCGAAATAGGCCAGGATCCTCCGCCGGCGGCAGGTCTGGTTGTCAGAGGCATAGT
>JACRBX010000240.1 GCA_016219225.1 Deltaproteobacteria bacterium | reverse complement strand
TGGCGGAGGGTAAAAATCCGATGGGCAATGATCAGGGAAGTCCGTCCTTCCAGCAATTTTTTGATGGCCTCCTGGACCAGGGTTTCGGTGTAGGCATCCACCTGCGAGGTGGCCTCATCCAAAACCAGAATCAGGGGATTCCGGGCCATCACCCTGGCCAGGGCCACTAATTGCTGCTGCCCGGAAGAAAGAGAATCGACCTGTTGGCCTTCCAAATTGGCCAACAGGGAGTCCAGATAGAAGGTTTTGGCCGGTCCTCTTCCTTTGACTTCCGAGGCAGAGGCCTCCTGGAGGAAGATATTTTCTTTAAGATCTCCGGCGAAAAGAAAGGTCTCTTGAGGGACCAGGCCGATGATGGTTCGAAGAAACTTTTTGGGAAATGATCGGATATCCTTCCCGTCTATCAGAATCCGCCCTTTCTGGGGAAGGTAAAAACCTTCCAGGAGATTAATCAGGGTGCTTTTGCCTCCACCGGTCATGCCTACAATGGCTACCGTTTCACCGGGCTGGATGGTAAAAGAAAGGTTCTTGATCACCCATTGGTCCGGAATATAAGCAAAGCCGACATTTTCAAAATGAATTTCCCCTTTAAGGTCACCAGCCGTCTCCGGGGGTTGTCCTGCCGGTCCTTCTTCCGCCGGTTCATCCAGAAGGTCGAAGATCCGTTCCAAAGAGGCCATAGCGGCCTGCATGACGCTGTATTTTTCCGTCATTTCCCGCAAAGGTTTGAAAAACATCTGGATGTAGGAAAGAAAGGCCACCAGTGAACCGAGGCTTACGTTCTGCTGAATGACCTGTCCGCCCCCATACCAGACCAGGAGGGCGATAGCCCCAGCGGAGATCAGCTCCATCAAGGGCATAAAGAGGGCAAAGACCTGGACCTGTTTCATGCCGGCCATAAAGGTCTGGTGATTGACTTCCATAAAATCGGCGTATCTTTTTTTCTCCCGGACCATGATTTGAATCAGGACCAGGCCGGAAAGGCTTTCCTGCAGGAAGGCGTTCAATTGGGCCACCCGGCGGCGCAAATCCCGGAAGGCATCCCTGGCCCGACTGCTGAACAGACGGGCGCTGATAAAAATCAGGGGAATCAGGATAAAGGTCACCAGGGCTAATCTGAAGTCCAGATAGAGAAGGATGCCCAGAATCCCGAGGGCCAGGAAGAGGTCCTTGATCAGGGTGGCCAACAGGGACTTGACCATCTCATTGAGGTTTTCAATATCATTGGTGACCCGGGTCACCAGCCTCCCAATGGGTTGGTGGTGAAAAAAAGGCAGGGGAAGGGAAAGAAGGTGAGAAAAAATTTTCATCCGGAGGGTATGCATGACCCTTTGACCCATCCGTTCCAGAACCATGACCTGGATATATTGGAGGCCGAAGTTGATGGCCAGGATCAAGAGTAATAGAAAGGCCAGGGACCTTAAGCCTTTCCAATCCCCGGCCAGGATGTGATGGTCGATGACCACTTTGGTGATATAGGGTGGAACCAGATCGAGCAAGGTCAGACCAACGGACAGGGCCAGACCCAGAAACCACCAGTTACGCCAGGGCCACAGGAAAGGGAAAAGCCTTTTCAACAGACCGAAGTCGTAGGGCCTTCCTAATCGCTCTCCTTCGATATAACCGAAATCACCAAAAGGCATTTAAAAGACCCCCTGACGCAATTCCATCTCCAGCCGCTGATAGCGGTACAGTTGAAAATAAAGACCTTCTTTCCCGAGTAATTGTTCATGGGTTCCTGTCTCCGCCAGTTCTCCGGCTTCCAGCAGGAAGATGTTATCCACCCCTTCCAGACCAATCAGAAGATGAGAGATATAGATCGTGATTTTTCCTTTTCGAAAAGGCCCCAGGTTTTCCTGGATGATTCGCTCGGTATTCAGATCCACGGAAGACAGGGTATTATCGAGGATAAGGATGGGGGGGTTGACCAGCAGGGTCCGGGCCAAAGAAAGCCTTTGTTTTTGCCCGCCGGATAATAAGACCCCTTTTTCTCCCACTACGGTATCCAACCCCTTGGGAAAGGTCCGGACTTCTTCCTGAAAGGCGGCCAGGGTCAGACATTCCCAGAGGTCTTTCTCTTCGGCATCGGGCCGGGCCAGGAGCAGATTGGCCCGGATGGTATCGGAAAAAAGAAAGGGTTCCTGGGGAATAAGAGAAACGGTCTTTCTGAGGTCCGATAAGGGAATGGAATGGATTTCATGGCCGTCCAAAAAAATACTGCCGGCTGAAGACTCCAGGAGGCGGATCATCAGCAGGGCCAGAGTGGTCTTGCCGGAACCGGTCTTCCCGGTAATTAAATACTGCCTGCCCGGAGCCATTTCAAAACCGATTCCCCGCAAGACCGGTCTGGCTCCTTGGGAATAAGAAAAAGTCAAATCCTTCACCTTAAGTTCTGCCCGGAGGGACGTTGGGGGGGTAAGCCCCGGAAGATCGGCGATTTCAGGACGTTCTTCTAAGATACGTTCGATCCTTTCCAGGGAAACAGCCCCCCTTTTTATGAGATTGATGACCCATCCCAGGGCCATGACCGGCCAGGAGAGCAGTCCCAGATAACTGATAAAGGCCACAAAATCCCCGGTGGTGATCTCTTTGGCCAAAACCTGTTGCCCGCCTATCCAAAGAACGACCGCCAGACTCAGATTGGTCATCAGGATCGATAGAGGGAATAAGGTGCCTGTAATTCTGACTAAACGGATATTTTGGTCCTGATACTCCAGGCTGTAACAGGCCAGATTTCTTTCCTCCCGTTCCTGGAGGGTATAGGCCTTGACCACCATGATCCCCACCAGGCTCTCTCGAACTTTTTCCATAATTTTTGAAAAGGTCCCTTGGACCAGTTCGAATCGCTGATCGAGTAATTTGGTCAATCTTTGGGTCAAAAAAGCCACTAGAGGCATGGGCCAAAGGGAAATGAGCGTCAATTTAAGGTTGATATAGGCCATGAAGCCAATGGCGGCCGAGCCGAGGATCAAGGAATCTACCAGGGAAACCAGACCCATACCCAGGGCCATACGGACCGCCTCCATATCATTGGTGGCATGGGCCATCAGGTTCCCGATGGAGGTTCGATGATAATAAGATTGGGAGAGGGTCAGAAGATGGTCGAAAAGACGGTTCCGCAGGGCCTCTTCTATCCGGCGGGCCTGACCGAAAATCAGGCGGCGCCAGATCATCCTGAGAATAAAAATCAAAAGGGCCGTAGCCAGGATCAGAAGGCAATATCGGGTAAGCACGGAACCCAGGGCCTGTTTGGCTGTCAAGGCATCGATGGCCCCTTTGATAAACCTGGGAATGACCAGTTGGAGGAAATCCACGGACAAGAGCAATAAAATCCCCACCAAAAGGGGGATCAGCCCCTGGCGTAAGTAAGGAAAGATTATCCGGTATGATCGCATGCCCGCCTAAAACCTTTTAAAATTTAAAACAACTTTGCAAAAATTAAAATAGATAGTATACAATCGCAGGTCAATTAAAAACTTCTTCCAGGCAATAAAGATAGAGTTTTTTATTCGGCATGAAAGCTGAAAGCTCAAAGCTCAAAGGGAACCCCCTTACATTAAACGTTAATTAAAAAGACTGGATTCCGGCTTTCGCCGGAATGACGTAATGCGAGTTTTGGCGACTTTTTCCATATTCATCAAACTTTATTTTCAAACTAAACCCACATGCCCGCCCCGAAGCGGGCACCACGAAGCATGAAAATAGGTTTCGCCGAACGCTTAACGACGAACGGTATTTTCGTTTTAAGGACAACCCATGCTCAATATGATCTGGATAGCTTTGATCTTTATCGGGACCCTGGTTGCCGTGGGCCGGGATCTGGTGGATCTATCCACCAATCGGTATCAGAATGGACGGGAAATGGAGATTGCCCTCCAACTGGACCCTCCGGCCGACCGATTGCTTAAACCTTCTAATGCCTATCCCTGCACGGTCATTTTGGAACCCGGAGCTTACGGGAAGTGGTCCGGCCAATCCTTTCAAGGGACCGGTCCCATTAGGCAGAAAGCCGAATTTTTTTCAACCGGGAGGGATAAAGGGACCCTGCATATTTTGGTCGATGATCGCACGCCTCCCCTCTTAAAAGAGATCTTTAAGGTCCAGAAAAATACTGCTTATCTGCTGGCCAGGACCCGCTTTGGGGATTCCTTCCAGACCATCAGGCCGGCCTATCTTTCCTTCGATCCCATCCGGTTTACCAAGGTTCAGGCCATTACCAACGACGGCTTGATCCACTATGCCACCGTGGCCGTGGAATTGGCCGTCGGCCTGATCGGTATCATGTCCCTCTGGCTGGGGCTGATGAAGATCGCCGAACAGGCCGGTCTGATCGAACGGCTGGCCAGGGCGCTCAGGGGAATCACTACCCGGCTTTTTCCTGACGTGCCGGCGGATCATCCGGCCATGGGGGCCATGATCATGAATATCTCGGCCAATATGCTCGGTCTGGGAAATGCCGCCACGCCCCTGGGGTTAAAGGCCATGGAAGAACTGAGTAAACTCAATAAACAACCGGGTACGGCGACCGATGCCATGTGTACTTTTTTGGTCATCAACACCAGCAATGTCCAATTGATCCCGGCCACGGTCATCGCCATCCGGGCCGCCTCCGGCTCGGCCAATCCGACCGAGATCCTGGGGCCGGTGATTGTCGCCACAGCCATCAATACGGTCATCGGGGTTATGGTGGTCAAACTTATGGCCCGACTCCCTTTTTTTAAAAACCAGTTGAAATCGGGAAGGAGTTAAACCGTGGAAACCCTGGCCGGCCTGATCAATATCCTTTCTGTCCTGGCCATCCCCTTGCTGGTGGTCATTATTTTATTATTCGGCGTTCTTAAAAAAGTGAAACTCTACGAAACCTTTATCGAAGGGGCCAAAGAAGGGTTTCAGGTGGGCGTCCGGATTATCCCCTACCTGGTAGCCATGCTGACGGCCATCGGGATCTTCCGGACCAGCGGGGCCATGGATATCCTTTCTACCCTGGTTTCCCCTTTGACCACGCTCATCGGCATGCCCCCGGAAACATTGCCCATGGCCTTGATACGCCCCCTTTCCGGAAGCGGGGCATTAGGGGTCATGTCCGAAACGATTAAGGCCCAGGGACCTGATTCCCTGATCGGCCGTATGGTTGCGGTCATGATGGGCAGCGGGGAGACTACCTTTTATGTGTTGGCCGTCTATTTCGGGTCGGTGGGAATCCATCGGACCCGCCAGGCTGTACCGGCCGGTCTTATCGCCGATGGGGTCAGTATCTTGATGTCGGTTTGGATCGTTCAATTGATCTTTGGCTGACCCATAGATCCAAAAACCGCCTCACCTAAGCATGCGCTCTTTTTCACTTGTGATTCCGGGGTTTTTCCCTTGACATACAAAATATCTCCTATTAAATTATTATTAATGGCAATTTTTCTGTCCTTAAATAAACCTTATTGTTCCACGACTTCAGGGACAGCCTAAAAGGAGGGTATTATGGAGAATATCGATCTTTTAAACAGGGTAGAAGTTTTTAAAGGACTGGACAAGGCACAATTAATGGCTGTCAAAGATTGTTGCCGACAGAAAAGCTTTAACGACGGAGAAAAAATTTCAGGTGAGGGAGAAGATGCCGCCTTTCTCTGGGCCGTTATTGAAGGAGGGGTGGACCTGCGTTTTGATCTGCCGGGGCGCAAATCTTCGGAAGAAATGACCATCACCACCATCTCCGAAGGAAAGGTTTTTGGATGGTCCAGTTTTGTCCCTCCTTTCAAATACCGGCTGTCGTCTTACTGCTCTTCCAAGGGTTGTCAACTCATTGAGATAAACAGAGATGGTTTAGTCAAGGTTTTCGAAACCCAACCCCTTATCGGATATCGGGTGATGACCAACGTGTCCATAGTCATCGGGACCCGCTTTCAGCAGTTACAGGATGAAGTGGCCTGGTGTGAAGGGGAGATCATGCTGCACCACAAGGATAATTGAATGGTATAGGAATTTCCTAACAATTTGGCCCTTTGAACAATTTGAAACTTTTACTTGAAAATCCTGACTTTCGCACACGTCATTCCGGTGAAAACCGGAATCCAGGCGTTATGTTGAGACGAAAAGAACCTGGATTCCGGTTTTCACCGGAATGACGGAGAGGTTATCGGCGTTTTTTTAAAAAGCTAAACTTATACGGAATTTCCTATTTAAGTCGTCTCTTAAACCTCATCCCCCAACACTTATTAACCGCCCCATAATCGAACCTGCCTTATCCGCGCGATACCAGAAGTCGTTAGGCGTTACTGGTTGCTCGGAAAAACCAGTAACGAGCAACCAGTAACCAGCAACGAGTAACACTTAAATTTCAAATATCTCTGGTTAGCCTTCCTCTCCTTCTTCCAGGATTTCGTCCAGCTTCCCGCGCTTTTTCTTCAAGGCGGGGATCAGCGAAAACAGGATGAGGACAGCGGCCATAACCAGAATGAAGCCTGAAAGGGGCCTGGTGATGAAAATCATAGGGTCCCCGTTGGAAAGGAGGAGGGAACGCCTGAGGGCTGATTCCAGCATAGGCACCAGTACCAGGGCCAGGACCAGCGGAGCCGATTCATATTTATATTTTCTCATTAAGTAGCCGAGGACTCCGAAGATGGTCATGATCAGCATGTCCCCGGCCCGGTTGTTCAGACTGTAAGCCCCGATCATACAGAAAAGACAGATCAACGGGAAGAGGATGCTGTAAGGGACCTTCAGTGCCCTGACCCACAGACCGATGAGCGGTAGATTGAGGATCAGCAGCATGATATTTCCAATATACATGCTGGTGATTACCCCCCAGAACAGATCGGCATGCTCGGTGATCATCATGGGACCGGGCTGGATTCCATGGATGACCAGGGCACCCAGGAGGATGGCCGTGACAGCGTTTCCCGGGATACCCAGACTCAGAAGGGGGATAAAGGCCCCGCCGGCCGCGGCGTTGTTGGCTGCTTCGGGCCCGGCCACCCCTTCGATGACTCCGGTACCAAATTTTTCCGGATATTTGGAAAAACGTTTCTCCAGGGCGTAGGAAGCGAAAGAGGCGATGACCACCCCTCCGCCGGGCAGGACCCCGAGGAAAAAACCGATAATCGATCCGCGGACCAGTGCCCATTTACAGGCGATCCAATCCGAAAGCGACGGCAGCAGCCGGCCGATCTTGGTTTCGAAGATGGCCCGCTGAATGGGCCGCTCCAGATTATGCAAGACCTCGCCGATGCCAAAGAGCCCCATAACGACCGGAACGAGCCCGATGCCGTCCATAAGGTCCATGCTGCCAAAGGTGAAGCGGGCCGTACCGGTTAAATTGTCGAGCCCGATAGTTCCGAGAAATAACCCCAGGCCGGCCATAAGAAGGGCCTTGCTGATAGGCCCTGAAGAGAGGAAGATGAGCAGGGTGAGCCCCAGGATCATGAGGGCGAAGTATTCCGGCGGACCGAACTTCAGGGCCATCTCGGCCAGAGGAGGAGCCAGGAGCGACAACAGAAGCACGCTGAAGGTCCCGGCAATAAAACTCCCGAAGGCCGACATGCCCAGGGCCGGTCCGGCCCTGCCCTGGCGGGCCATCTGATAGCCGTCTAAGCAGGTTACGACCGAAGCGGCCTCACCGGGGATATTTACCAGGATCGAGGTGGTGGACCCGCCGTACATGGCCCCGTAATAGATACCGGACAGCATGATGATCCCCGGGATGGGGCCCAGTTTGAAGGTCAACGGCAGTAAGAGGGAAATGGCGGCCGTAGGACCGAAGCCCGGCAAGACCCCCACCAGGGTTCCGGTGAGCACACCGGCAAAGCAAAAAAGAAGGTTCAAGGGATCGAGGGCCACCCCGAACCCCATCATGATATTGTGCAGGACATCCATGACGATTACACTCCTAAATGAATTAGAATCCCTTTGGGCAGTTGAGCCCGAAGCCAGACCTCAAAAACCAGATAGGCGACCAAGGCGCATAAAAGGGCCCCGAAAAGGCTTGAAGACCATTTCATGGACCCCACAATGTTCATGAGCACATACATCATGGCAAAGGTGCAGATTATAAAGCCCAGCCTTTCAAAGAAGAAGGTATAGGCAATGAGGACCATCACAACCGTGATGAGCTTGGGATAGCGGATATTCTGCCAGATCCTCTCGGTTTCGCCCGCCGGACTCGCCCAGGCCTGAATGAAAGAAAGAAGGGCGAAGGCACAGATAACCAGGCCGGCCAGGAAGGGCATCAGTCCCGTACCGGGCATGCCGGCCGTTCCCAGATTGAATTGAGGCGCATAGAGCACAACGAAAAGACCGAATAGAAACCAGAAGGCCGTACTGATTAAATCGTGTTTTCTCATTGGTTATTCCCCTTTCCACCAGGAGGGGAAGTCGGCCCCTTCCCCTCCTATAGATCCCGAGACCTATTTTTTTACTTTTTCGACCAGTGGGCCGAGAGTGGCGACCAGTTCCTGGGTGTATTTGTCGCAATCGGCGCTGTTTCTATAAATCGTAGGGAAAAGCAAGGAATCCAGGGTTTTTTGATAGGCCGGGTCATTCATGGCCTGGTGAAAAGCATCCTGGAGAATCTTTACCCGGTCTTTGGGCATGCCCTTGGGGCCCACGACCGCTAAGTAACCATACCCCTTGACTTTATAGCCTTCCTCGATGAGGGTGGGGACTTTAGGATAGGCCTTGAAACGTTTGTCCATGGCGCAGGCGATCAGACGCAGACGGCCGGAATCCACCCCGGGTTTCCACTCGGTGGGCGAACAGGTCACGTCGCAATGGCCGCCCATGACATTGGTGGCCGCCTCCGCTCCCCCCTGGAAGGGGATATGGGTCCAGGTGACCCCGGCCGCTTCACCCAGTTGGATCATGATCAGATGGGCCGGTGAGTTGGCGCCCGAACCGGTGTATTTAACCTTCCCTGGATTGGCCTTGGCATAGGCAAGCAAATCGCCGATGTTTTTCCAAGGGGAATCGGAACGGACGGCGATCCCATAATTGAAGGCGCTGACCTGGAGAACGGAATCGAAGTCATTGACCGGATGGTAGGGGACCTTCTGCAGGAAATGGCCGATGATGGCGCCGCTGGACATGATGCCCACCGTGTGGCCGTCCGGTTTTTGATTTTTTAAATCGGCCATCATGATGGTCGTACCGGCTCCGGGTTTGTTGACTACGACGACTGGTTGACCGATGATCTTGGACGTCGCTTCGGCCAGGGCCCTGACGGCAACGTCAGTCGTTCCGCCGGCGGCGTATCCGACCATAATGGTGACCGGTCTTGAAGGGAACTTCTCCGGTGCGGCCTGGACCGAACCGGCAAGGGATAAATGGAAAAGAAAACCAACCAACAGAAAAAGAACAACCCAATGTTTCTTCATAACAGATCCTCCTTCTATGTTTTTGTTTCTTGGACGCAGATCGGGGCAGATTGCCAAGATTTAATTTGAAATAAGTTGCAAGCTTCAAGATGCAGGTTTTCGCTTTGAGCTTATTTCTTAAACCTGCGGGTATCGGCGAAAATCTGCGTCCTAATTTATTGCTCTATCGGCCGGCGGATACCTCCTGACCCTGGTCCGGCTGGCCTTCGGTAATGGTTATGGCGAAGTCCGGACAGATATACAGGCACTTCAGGCAGCCTACGCAACGGTCCGAATTTTTCACAACCGAAGGTTTGTAACCCAGGGCATTAAAGTGGTCCGAGGCTCCGAAGATATCCATTTGACACATTTCCCGGCAATAGCCGCAATCTTTACAGATGGCCGGATTGACCTCCACGGTATACTGCCGGATATCGCAGGCCAGACACCGTTTGGCCTCTTCCACAGCCGTTTCTTCGTCAAAACCCTGTTCGACCAGACCGAATCCGCTGATCCTGCCCTTCAATGGGATTCTTTCCGGCTCAACCCGGTGGGTCCCCCTGGGTTTTGCTTCCGGAAGGGTCGAATTTTCTTCCGGGAAAACATCAGGGTCGACATCCGGGTCGATCCGGCCATTACCTCCAAGGTAACGGTCGATGGAAACACTGGCCAGACGTCCCTGGGCAATAGCCTCAATGATGGTCTTCGGCCCGGAGACCACATCCCCGGCGGCGAAGATTCCCTTGAGTGGCGTTGAAAGCCCTGCATCGACTTTAGCGGTTCCGTTTCTATTTTCTTCCAACTGCAGGGTCTCTACCTGGGCCGTCTGCCCCACAGCCATTATGAGGGCATCACAGGCCAAGGAAAACGCACTGCCTTCAACGGGTATTGGCCTCGGCCTTCCGCTGTCATCCAAGGGACCGGGTTCCATCCGGATACAGACCAGGTTTTTATCGTCAATCCGGATCGGCGCCGTCAGGAACTCGATCTGTACCCCTTCCTCTTCAGCCTCGGCGATCTCCTCCGGTAAGGCCGGCATATCCTGGCGGCTCCGGCGGTAAATCAGAACGGCCTGGGCACCCAGCCGCACACTGGCCCTGGCCGCATCCAGGGCCGTATTCCCCCCGCCGACCACAACGATCTTACGGCTTAGGGAATCCCTGATACCCGTATTCACTTCCTTAAGGAAGGCGACTCCGTCCCGGACCAGGGGGGAATCTTCCCCTTCTATGCCGGCTTTGACCGCCTTCCAGGCCCCGGTTGCCGCCAGAACGGCGTCATATCCCCTGGTCAGCAGATCCGGCGCCGAGGGGACCGCTGACTGGGTAATAATCTTGATACCTCGGGCTTGAATCCCGGCGATCTCCCGATCGACGATTTCGTTCGGCAGGCGATATTCCGGGATGCCGTACCGCAACATCCCCCCGGCCCGGGGAAGGGACTCGAACACGGTAACAGCGTGTCCCAGGCCGGCCAGAAAATAGGCCGCCGTCAGTCCGCAGGGGCCGGCGCCGATGACGGCCACCTTCTTCCCTGTGGGCCTGGCCTTGGGTTCAACGATCGGCAGGTCCCGGCTTTTTTCCTCGGCCGCCCTTTTCAACAGGCGGATGGCGATCCCTTCATCGTATTGGATACGGGCGCATTTGGTTTCGCAAGGGTGGACGCAGGCATGGCCGCAGACCGCTGGAAAGGGTATCTTTTCACGGATCACCATTAAGGCCCGGTCAAAATCTTTATTCCGGATGTGCCGGATATACCTCGGCACATCGATGCCTGCCGGGCAGGCTTCTCTACAGGGAGCCATCTGGGTCTTCTTATGGCTTGAGCCTTCCATTGTCATTCCTTTCTGAATCATCTGTTTCTCTTGCGGCCAGGGCCACACCGGCCTCCAGGGCCTTGAGGTTCATCTGGAGGACCTTTCCTGAAAACCGCTTTTGGAGGACCGCGGCCAGGCTCTCCGGCCTGACCATCTTTTTTTCTACCGCCATGTAACCCAGGGCGATAATGTTGGCCATTCCCACATGACCCATCTGACTGGCCATTTCGGTAAAAGGTTGGCCGTAAAGCCCTTCCCCCCGGCGCGGCTTCAGAAGGGTGGTGTCATAAAAAATCAGGGTTCCCTGTCCGGAGAGGTCTTGAAACTTTTCCATGGCCTCCTCGGTCAGGGCCAGGATGACGTCGGCCTGCTGAACTTGCTGAAAGATGATTTCTTCCCGGTCCATGATCACCTCGGCCATGGAAAATCCGCCCCTGGAGGCAATGCCGTAGGAAACGGTCTGCACCACGTTTTTCCCCTCCAGCATGGCCGCCTCGGCCAGCATGATCCCGGACACCACCAGCCCCTGACCGCCTGATCCGGCCAAAATGATTTCAAATTTTTCTTGATGGTCACTCATTGCGTATCACCGTTCCTCAAGCCTTTTGGGGCCATGGCCCTGGCCCTGACTGCTTCGTATCGGGTATTGAAATCCGGCTCATCCCGGTCCACCAGTTTGCCTACCGCAAAACAGCCCTCCTTTTGAGAGGGCTCCAAACGGTTATAGTCTTTCACTGGAAGCCCTTTTTCCTTAAGCCAATGAAGCATTTGACGGGTCTCTTTCATCTGGTTGTTCTTTCCGAAATGGGTCGGGCAGGGGCTGTAAATCTCTACCACGGAAAACCCCTTCTTGCTCAGGGCCTCCTGGATGTTGGTCTTCAACTCCCAGACATGATAGGGCGTTCCCCGGGCCACATAATTGGCCCCGGCGACCTCCGCCAGGGCGCAGATATCGATTCCCCTCTCCGGATTGCCGTAAAAGCTGGTCTGGGTAATGGCCCCGCTCGGGGTGGTCCCTGAAAACTGGCCGCCGGTCATGCCATAATTGAAATTATTGATGATAATGGCCGTCAGATCCATATTCCGTCTGGCAGCATGGAGGAAATGATTGCCCCCGATGGTGACGCTGTCGCCGTCGCCCATGATGACCACTACCTTAAGCTTCGGATTGAAGGCCTTGATCCCGGTGGCATAGGCCAGGGCCCGGCCATGGGTCGTGTGCAGGGCATGGGTTACCAGATAATCGTCCGATTTTCCCGTACAGCCGATCCCGGTTACCACCACCGTATCCCGGCAATCGTAACCCAGTTCCTCAAAGGACCGTAGTAAGGCCCCGAGCATAACGCCTATGCCGCATCCCGGACACCACATGTGCGGCAAGACACCGTCTTTCAAATATTTTAAGCCTGTTGCGTGTGACACCTCTGACCCCCTCACCCGAACAAAAATTATTGTCTGAAAAGGTTTTGAATTTCAAAAAGCTAAACCGTTGCACTTTTTTGCCTTTACCGGATCACCTCCAGGATATCCTGGGGCGTGATGATTTGCCCGTTGTATTTGTTGACCTGGCGGATATCGGCCGCGGCCCCTAAAACCTTCCGGACTTCGCCGGCCACCTGACCACTGTAATTCATCTCCGTTACGATCACGGTCCTGGCCCTCTGGCCCAGGGCCGCCACTTCCTGGTCGGCAAAGGGCCAAAGGGTGATCAGTTGCAGCACCCCGGCCCGGATCCCCTGTTTGCGAAGCTCCAGGGCTGCGGCCCGGCTGGCCCGGGTCGTGGCCCCAAAGGCGATCAGCAGGATATCCGCATCTTCGGTATCGAAGGTCTTGGTCAGGACGATCTCCTCCCTATGCCTCTCGATCTTCCGGTGCAACTGGTCCACCCGCCAGGCGGCATTGGCCGGGTTGTTGTTGCTGTAACCGTCCGGCCCGTGCATGGAACTCGAAACATGGAAAATATAATCGCTGCCATAAGCCGCAAGAGGCGCCACGCCGTCCGCGTCGGCCGCGAAAGGTTTGTATTTTTCCGGAGGTCCGGAGGGCTTTTTCCGGTCGATGACCTCGAGTTCGCCCGGCGCCGGAATACGCACATTTTCCCGCAAGTGGCCGATGACTTCATCCGGGGCGAGTATGACCGGCACCCTGAATTTTTCGGCAAAATTAAAGGCCGTTACGGTGAGGGAAAAACACTCACTGACCGAGGCCGGGCTGAGCGCAATCACCATCTGGTCCCCATGGCGGCCCCAACGGAGCTGCATGACATCCGACTGGGCCGGCTTGGTGGCCAGCCCGGTGCTGGGCCCGGAACGCTGGACGTTAATGACCACACAGGGCACCTCCCCCATAACAGCCAGCCCCAGGTTTTCCTGCATAAGAGAAAATCCCGGACCGCTGGTGGCCGTAAAAGATTTGGCACCGGCCAGCGAGGCCCCGATAATGGCCGCCATGCTGGCGATCTCATCTTCCATCTGCATAAAGACACCGCCCATTTGCGGCATCTTTCTGGAACATTCCTCGGCAATCTCCGAAGAGGGGGTGATCGGGTATCCGGCATAAAAACGGGCGCCGGCATAAAAGGCCCCTTCGGCCATGGCCTGATTCCCTTGCATCAACTTGACTTCCTGTCCCAACTTTCTCCACCCATTCCTTTCTTTCCTATTAAATTACCTCGGGGATCTGAGCACTTCAGGATTCACCAGGTATTTCGGTTCCCGCCCTTCCAGGACATCCAGGATGCCTTCGGCGGCGTCATGGGCCATGTTAACCAGGGCCAGATCGGTCATAGCCGCAATATGAGGGGACACTACTACATTGTCCAACTGGAAGAAGGGCAGGTCCTGGTCTGGAGGCTCCTTCTCAAAGACGTCCAGGGCCGCCCCGGCCAATTTTTTTGCCTTCAGGGCCAGGTAAAGGGCCTTTTCATCGACCACGCCTCCCCGGGCGGCATTGATCAGATAGGCCTCCGGTTTCATCAGGGCCAGTTCCCTGGCACCGATGAGGTGATGCGTTTCCTTGAGATGGGGGACATGGAGGGATACGAAGTCGGCATCGGTCAGCACCAGATCCAGGGTCCGGACCTTTTGGACTCCGGCGGCGGCAAAGACCTCATCGGGCACCAGGGGATCGTAGGCCTTCACCTGCATACCCAGTCCCAGGCCCGCCAAGACCGCCAGGCGGCTGCTGATCCGGCCCATGCCCACCAGTCCCAGAACCTTATTCTTCAACTCCATCGTGGTATAGCCAAGCTTCTGAACCAGGCCGGGCAAGGACCCGGGAAGGCAGAAATCCCCACGGCGAAAGGCCTTTTCCGCCCGGTTAAAATTCCGGGCGCAATGCATGATCGCCCAGAGGGTATGTTCGGCCACGGCGTTGGTATTGGCCCCCGGGGTGTTGACCACCCGGATGCCCAGACGGGTTGCGGCCGGAAGGTCGATGTTATCCACACCGATTCCATGGCGGCCGATGACCTTCAACTTCTTACCGGCCTCCAGCAATTCCAAGCCGGCCCGCGAACTCCTGATCAGCAGGGCATCGGCCGATCCGATCAGAGGCATCAGATCGGCCATTTCCGGACTGGGAGCAATTGCAACTTCCGCCTTTTTTCTTAAAAGATCAATCCCTTCCGGAGCAATCGACTCGGTCAATAGAACTTTCAATGGCATCGAATTATCCTTTTAATATGAAAATAGCTCAAAGCTCAAAGCTCAAAGCAAACCAAAAACAGTTAAAATCAATGACTGGCGAAATCTATTTTCATGCTTCGTGGTGCCTGCTTCGCCTCGGGCATGAGGGTTTAGTTCGAAAATAACCCCAAAATCAACTTCGGGAAGGATGACGACCGCCTGGCCATCCTTTAATATTTCAGATTATAAATCTGAAATTTCAGATTTTAATTTTCAAAATCTTTCACAACTTTTAGCCCTTGTCAAGTATTTTTTTTCAGATAGTTGTTTTAGCAATAAAAATATCTTGACACTTTCTCCCCATTATGAGAGTTTTTTAATTTAAAATCTGAAATTTTAGATTTAATAATATAATGGAATAAACTTGTTAATGAGGTCGTAATATGGAAAAAGATATTTCTCAACACATCGATGTCACCAATATTAATGAGAAAGTCTATCAACTGATCAAGCAAAATATTATCAAATTCATCTATCCCCCCGGCCACAACCTCAACATCAATGAGCTAAAAGATGTCCTGGGGGTCAGTCCGACACCGATCAAAGACGCCCTTTTCAGGCTGGCCGGAGAAGGGCTGGTGGTGATTTATCCCCGGAAGGGAACTTATGTCAAACATGTCACTGAC
Source organism: Deltaproteobacteria bacterium (assembly GCA_016219225.1). Lineage (NCBI taxonomy): Bacteria > Pseudomonadati > Myxococcota > Myxococcia > Deltaproteobacteria bacterium. The sequence goes on along the minus strand of JACRBX010000240.1, from coordinate 3,542 downwards.
GAAGACTTCCACGAAATCATCCAGACCCGTCTGATCTTGGAAACGGCTGTCGTAGCCAGTCTCGCCAAGCAGATTACCGATGAACAGTTACAGATCCTGGAAGGTTTTTATCAGACCGGTATCTCCATTAAAATCGATCAGGACAATAGCGACGATTACCGGGCCTTCATGGAAAGTGACAGCCAGTTTCATCTGTCGTTCTTCTTTTTTTTCGGGAACAAGCGGTTGACGGAGATTTATAAAAACCTCAATGCCCACATGCAGATCGTCCGCTACCGACTGATGCACCACACCCGGGGGAAGAATCCCTGGACCGATCAGGATCACAAGGATATATTGACGGCCCTTCAACAGCATGATGCACCCGGGGCTGAAGAGGCGGTCAGGAAGCATCTTATAAGATTAGAGGCGGCTTGTCTGGCGGCAAGTTCCTCGGGGGCGAAGGCTTCGATTCCCTGAACCGGGTTATTTTTGATGCCTATGTAAAAACTCGTCATTCCCGCGCAGGCGGGAATCCAGACCATTTTTTTTCATCAGTCTAACTTCTTGCGGAGGTTCGTTTTTTTCTTATGCCAACCAATTTGAATATGACTTATCCCGATATGTTCCGGGTGCGGCAGGTCTTTGATGTTCCCCGAATTGAAGACGTTGAAGCGGCTGTCGAACAGCAGTTGGCCTCCATTCAGGAGGATGTTAAAATCAAGCCCGGGGCCAGGATTGCCATTACCGCCGGAAGCCGCGGTATTGCCCATATCGACGGCATCCTGAAGGTTCTGGTCCGTTTCTTACGGGAACATTCTGCCGAACCCTTCCTTATCCCGGCCATGGGCGGTCACGGCGGCGGAACAGTCCAGGGGCAGTTGCAAGTACTCAAAAGCCTCAAAATTACGGAAGAATCCATGGGCGCCCCCATTCTGGCCACTATGGATTGTGTTGAGATCGGCAGATCTTCCAACGGCCATCCCATATTGGTAGATCGGTACGCCGCAGCGGCCGATGGCATCGTTGTGGTTAATCGGGTCAAGCCCCATACCGCCTTCGATGGCCCAATCCAGAGCGGCCTATTGAAGATGATGGCCATCGGCCTGGGAAAGCATCAGGGATGTCGCCAGGTCCATCGGCAGGCGGTAAACTACGGTTACCGGAATATTATCCCTGAAATAGGCCGGGCTGTCCTGGGCAAGCTCCCCATCCTCTTCGGTTTGGCTATCGTTGAAAATACCTATGATGAGACGGCCATTATTAAGGCCCTTCTTCCTGCTCAATTGCTTGAGGAAGAAAAAAAACTCCTTAAGAAGGCCAGACAATTGATGGCCCGCCTTCCTTTTGACCGGATCGACCTCCTGATCATCGACCGGATCGGGAAAAATATCAGTGGCTCAGGCCTGGATACCAATGTGATCGGCCGGATCATGTTTATCGGAGAAAAGGAACCGGAAGAGCGGAAGATCACCCGGATCGTGGCCCTGGATCTGACCGATGAAACCCACGGCAATGCCATGGGGATCGGTCTGGCCGACTATACGACCCAAAGGCTGGTTTCTAAAATCGATTTCTCGGCGACCTTCTCCAATGCCATTACGGCCATGACACCGGAGAAGGCCAGAGTACCCATTACCCTGGAAACGGACCAGGCGGCCGTAGACGCTGCGCTAAGGACCATCGGTGCCGTGGAATCGCATCAAGCCAGGATCATCCATATCAAAAATACCCTGGAACTTGCCGAATTGGATATTTCAGAGGGCCTTTTCGAGACCATGGGCGGGCGCCAGGATTTAAGATGCCTCCGGGAACTGGGCCCCCTCCATTTTGATAGCCAGGGCCATCTGCCTTTTCTGGCCGATATATGATGGGTTATCCCTGCCAATTCCCTGATCCAACAGGTTACAACCCGCATGGTCGTTGATACTGCCGGTCCTCATCTTCCATCATAGACAGGCTTCGCTTCTCGATTCAGCTCGGTGCGCATTCTCTCTTGTTTGTTTCTCCATTAACGGTTAAGATCGAAACAATTTTTAATAATAAGGATTCATGCATGGCCATTATCGGCACCCGTGATTTATGCTGGGGGTTTTCTAATCCCCCGTTACTGGATAACATTACCTTTCAGATCGAAAAAGGGGAACGGGTCGGTCTTCTGGGCCGAAACGGAGCCGGAAAATCCACTTTGCTCCGGCTTTTACAGGGGGAGATCCTGCCGGATAGCGGTCAGGTCTGGCGGCAGCAGGGTGTCACCGTAGCCTACTTGTCCCAGAGTGTTCCCCGGGATTTTGAGGGATCGATCTTCGATGTGGTGGCCGGCGGCTTCGGTCCGAAGGGACAGTCCCTGTCCTATCAGGGATCAGAGGTCGGGGGTCGGGGATCAGCGAAAGACATTTTTATGCTTCGTGGCACCTCAAAGGGCGCATGTGGGCTTAACACCAAAGGCGAGAGCGGAGGCTTTGATCCTTCCCTTCCGCCCCCCCTTTTAAAGGATGAGCAAAGGCCCCTTTCGGCTTCCGAAGATTGGTGGACCCTGATCAAACAGGTTGAAACCGTTTTGTCCCGAACCCAGCTTCCTTTGGAGGCTGAATTCGCCGATCTTTCGGCCGGCATGAAACGGCGCACCCTCTTTGCCCGGGCCATGGTGGCGGAACCGGATATCCTTCTGCTGGATGAGCCTACCAATCATTTGGATATCGAATCCATTCTCTGGATGGAGACCTTTATCTTCCGCTACGTCAAGACCCTGCTTTTTGTCACCCATGACCGGGCTTTTCTGAAAAAACTGGCCACCAGGATTCTGGAACTGGATCGGGGGCGTCTTTTTTCCTATGCTTGTGATTACGAAACCTTTTTGAGACGGAGGCAGGAGTTCCTGGCGGCAGAAGAAACCCAAAACGATTTGTTTGATAAAAGACTTTCTCAGGAAGAGGCCTGGATCAGACAGGGCATCAAGGCCCGCAGGACCAGGAACGAAGGCCGGGTCACGGCCCTGATCAAGATGCGCGAGGCCTTTCAGACCCGCCGCAAAAAGAACCGTAATGTAAAACTGCAGATTCAAGAGGCTGAAAGGACCGGAAAACTGGTAATCGAGGCGGAAAACATTTCCTTGGCCTATGGGGAAACCCCGGTAGTCCGGGATTTTTCCACTATCATCCTGCGGGGGGACAAGGTGGGGATCATCGGACCGAACGGTGTGGGCAAGACCACCCTGTTGAACATCATTTTAAAGAACCTCCCGCCCCAAACAGGCCGGGTTCGTCACGGGACCAACCTCCAGATCGCCTATTTTGATCAACTCCGCATCCAACTGGATGAAGATAAAACAGTACTGGAAAACGTCGGAGAAGGCAATGACTTTATTGAACTGAACGGCCAGCGGCGGCACATTATAGGCTATCTTCAGGATTTTCTCTTTTCCCCGGAAAAAAGCCGGACACCGGTAAAAGTTCTTTCCGGGGGAGAAAAAAACCGTCTGATGCTGGCCAAACTTTTTACCCGGCCGGCCAATGTCCTGGTACTGGACGAACCCACCAACGATCTGGATATGGAAACCCTGG
>JACRBX010000239.1 GCA_016219225.1 Deltaproteobacteria bacterium | reverse complement strand
TGGAGGATATCGTGGTTGATTCCTTCCCACCTTCCCCAAGGTCTAAACACCGAATGCCAGAACTTCAGTGCCCTTGTGGTGGTGATCTATGTTATGTCAAGGATCTCTAAAGTCCGCACCGTAGGTGCGTTATGTTCAAGGGTGATCCATGGAACGCATAATCAACATATGGCGAATAATAGGCAAAATATGCCAGGTAATAGCAGGTATGGCCCTCATCTTACTGTTTATGCTAACACTGTCCGAAGTCCTGGGACGGGGGTTATGGCGCGCTGTCCCAGGTGCCTGGGAAATGATCTCTTTCCTCGGGGGCATCGTCATCGGATTTACAGTCCCTTATACCGGTCAAAGCGGCGGTCACGTAAATGTCGATTTTCTCGTGAAGAAAATACAAGGTGCTCCGCAAAAGATTATAAATGCCACTACAAGGGCAATGGTAATGATCTTCTCAGCCCTTATCGGGTGGAGTTTGATATCTATGGGTTCCAATTTTCGTGCCGCCCACGAGGTAAGCCAAACGATGAAGATCCCATTCTACCCTGTAGCCTGGTGCCTTGGCGGGATGTTTATGATTCAGTCCTTTCATCTGCTCTTACTTATCATAGTAATTATTGGAGGTAAGCAAGATGAGTGAGATAACCTTCGGAATTGTCTCGATCATCGTTCTTGGCTTTTTCTTCCTCACCGGAATTGAGATAGCCTTTGCCATTGGTATTATCGGTTTTATAGGTTATGCTTGCCTTGTTTCGTTCAGCGGTGCTGTCAACGTTCTGGCTAAGGACGTCTTCGATGCCTTCACCTCTTACAGTTTCACGGTTATCCCGCTCTTTGTCCTTATGGGTCAAGTAGCCTATCACTCAGGGACCGCAAAAAGACTGTATGACTCCGCTTATCGCTTCGTCGGTCACATCCCTGGAGGTCTGGCTATGACTACTGTTGTAGGGGCGACGGTCTTCAAGGCCATGTGTGGATCTACCTTTGCCACCATAGTAGCCTTTTCCGGTATCGCGGTACCTGAAATGCTCCGATATGGTTATAGCAAAAAGCTGGCAACGGGCCTGGTCGCGACCGTAGGGACTCTGGGCATTCTTTTGCCGCCCAGTGTCGTCCTCATTATCTTTGGCCTGATTACTGAGCAGTCCATCGGGAGGCTTTTCCTTGCAGGAATCGTCCCCGGGATTATGCTCTCGGGACTCTTTATGTTCGCTACGTGGGCCTGGGTGAAGGCCAACCCGGCAATCGCTCCGAGGGGTCAGAAATTCACCTGGAAAGAAAGGGGACGCTGCCTCCCTGATTTCATTTGGGTTGTCGTCATTTTTACCATAGTCATAGGCGGGCTTATGAACGGGTTTTTCAGCCCCACTGAGGCAGGAAGCATCGGGCTTGCGGCCGTACTCGTTCTTGCTGTCATTCAGGAACGGTTCCGGTTTAAGAACATCGGACGTCCCATCAATGAATCCCTCCAGACGGCCTGTATGGTTCTTATGCTCATCGCCTGCTCGAATATTTTCGGACATTTCCTGACCATCACCAATATACCGATGACTGTCGCTCAATGGGTTGCTGGTCTCGGGATAAACCGCTGGATTATCATGATTTTTATTGTTTTCATCTACCTGATCGGCGGGTCCTTTATAGATGATCTCGCCTTCATGATCCTGGCCACCCCGGTCTTTTTCCCCGTCATCCTGAAGTTGGGTTTTGACCCTATATGGTTCGCTATGGTAATCAGTATCACGATTATGATCGGGGTGGTGATCCCACCGGTGGCCATTGGCGTTTTTCTGGTAAAGCAGATTACGGGAGAGCCCCTCAAGGTCATTTACGATGGGGTCTATCCCTTTCTCGTCGTCCTTATCATGGGCTTGATCATGATATTTCTGTTTCCCTCAATAGCCACTTTTCTTCCAAATATGTTGATGGGGCACCGTTAGATTTTTTAGCTCATTATTTGATAGAGGGTGCACCTGTAAGCCCGAGGCCCCTCAAAATAAACTCAATCAGGGAATTAATATTTTCCTCTAATGGGCGGTCGGCAACCGTCCAGGACCTTAAAGGCAAGAACACTAAAAGGTAATGAACAACACTGGCCGCAAAATCCAGATCCTTTTCGCTGGTTTTAAATAAATCAAATTCCGACAGCATTTCCCGCCAAAAGGTGAGGATAAATTTTTTATCCATATCCAGGATTTCATCCAAATGCGGTTTGTCTAAATGCCTGCTTTCCGTAAAAAGAAGTTGAATGAATTTTCTTTGACTGCCAGTGAATTTCAGAGTGTAAAAGAGGGCCTTCCTGAGTCTATCGACCGGATCTTTTGCTTTTTCCTGTTTGCTCATCTGGATGTGTTCTATAAATACCTGGTACATCTGCCTGAACACAATATAGAGGATGTCGTCTTTGGAGGTAATATAAGAATAGAGCTGACCCATGGACATACCGCATTCCTGTGCTATTTCGCGGGTAGTGGCTGCGTGGTATCCTTTCTTAAGCATGACGTTGGATGCGCCAGCAGCAATTTGGCTTTCTCTGGTAGCGACTAACTCTTCCTTTTTAGGAGAGCGCACGGAACCATTTGGTCTTTTTGGTTTGATTTTTTTGGCTTTCAGACTCTTGATCAATTTTGTCATGTTGTCATCCCTATATTCGGTTAGAGATAAATTCCCAGATTCTCTAAATAAGAGTTTATTAGTAAGGCACGATAAAATCTCCTTTCCGGGGGTCCTGAAGCGGGGAGGTTGGGAAGGAGACTTAGCAATATGCTATCAACATATTAGCACAAGTTGTAGAGAAGTGTAAATATCAGAACGTCTCTTTAGATTAATTTATTGGAACGGCCTGGCCTGTCAAAATTACTCTGCATTCTTATAAAAAAAGGTTGACAACCCGCAAATAAAAATTTATATAAAGAGCGAGCGCTTGTTCTTTATAAAAATAGATTTTATGGGTGACGGTCAATAAATCCGTCATTTTCGAAACAATTTACAAAGCGCCTTGCGGAAAAGGGGACGATATATGGCAAAGAGGGCAGCGATTGTGGCAGCAGCGCAGACGAAATATGCTGCGAGCCGAATGGACGTCAGTTATGAAGAATTGGTGTGGGAAGTCGTCGAAAAGGTAACCCAAAGATTAAATTTGACCTGGGCGGACAGAGCGATAAAAGGTCCGGGAATTGATGCCATTGTGTCCTGCTGTGAGGATTATTGGGATGCCAGGGTGATCTCACAGTTTTGTATTCAGCGGGAACTTGGGGCACATGGAATGCCGGAGGTGAAGGTCTCGGCAGATGGCGCCCAGGCGGTTTATCTGGCGACGGTACAGATACTCTCCGGGACCTATGACCTGGTTTTGGTGGTGAGCCATCGAAAAGAATCGGCAACTGTAAGGAGTATTATAGAGAATGCCGGTTTGGATCCGATATATCTGCGGCCCCTTGGCCTGGACTACCAAGTGGGTGCGGCTCTGCAAGCGAGGAGGTACATGGAGACCTATGGAATCAGTGAAAGGCAGTGTGCCGAAGCGGTAGTGAAAAATCGTAAAAATGGTAAAGGTAATCCCTATGCCCAACTTCAGTCGGATATTACCGTTGAAGAGGTTTTGGGTTCACGCCTGATAGCCGACCCGATTAAAATCCTTGATTCCAAGCCGATTTCGGACGGTGCTTGCGCTATGCTCATAGCCTCTGAGGAGACGGCGTTAAAAATAACCGATCAGCCGGTCTGGATTAAAGGGATCGGGAACTGTTATGATCTGCACAATCTTGGCGATCGGGATCTGGCTGATTGCAGGGCCTTAGAGCTGGCGGCTAAGCGGGCCTATGCCATGGCAGGGATACAAGATATCAGGAGACAAGTCGATATCGCTGAAATATCGGGCGAGTATTCCTACCAGGAACTGATGTGGGCCGAGGGATTGGGGTTCTGCGACAGAGGTAAGGGCGGTCTGTTGATTGAGCGAGGGGAGGAGGAAGTCGGCGGGCGGATATCCCTAAATCCTTCCGGAGGGTTGCTGTCCGGAGTACCTTGTGGGGTGGCAGGCATGTCGCGGGTCGCTGAAGGCTTCCTGCAATTGCGACATGAGGCGAGCGGACGACAGGTACAGTCTGCGCGAACCGCCCTGGCTCACGGGGTAACCGGCTGCTGCGGGCAGGCACACTGTGTTATTATCTTGGGAATTTAGGAGGAATTATGTCGGAAAGAGTAGCCATTGTAGGCATTGGGATAACGGAGCACAAAAGCAAATGGCTTGAAAGAAGCCAGGTTGAAATAGTCAACGAGGCGGTTCGGCTGGCCTTGGAAGACGTCGAAATAAGGATAAAAGATGTGGACTGTGTGGTGACCGGTAATATGGAACTTTTCGAAGGAAATTACCATGTGGATATGTGGATGACCGAGGGGGATGGGGCCTTTCTGAAAAGCGGTATGCGGATTAACACCGGTGGAACGGTTGGGGCATCGACCCTTTATACGGCTGTGGAGCATGCCGGGTCCGGATTGTTCAATGCTGTCCTGGCAGTCGGGTGGCAGAAACAGGATGAAGGGAGTTCAGCCTATTCGTTAAGGGTTGTTCACGAAAACCCTTTCCTGACTGTGGTCGCTCCATCGCGGGCCGGGGTCGGAATTGTATTTAACAAATGGGCCCAGGACCTGTTAGCCAGAAAATCCGTTACGGAAGAACAGGTGGCCCTTTTGAGAGTCCAGGCCTCGGAAAATGCCTCGAAAAACCCGAAGGCTCATCTTAGGGATGTTTTGACAGTTGAAGAGGTCATGCACTCCCCTTTTTTAGTGGCACCAACCGTAAGGCTCCTGCACATATGTCCCACTTCAATCGGAGCGGTTGCGGTAATTCTGGCGCCCGAGTCGACAGCCAGAAAATTATCGAAAAAACCCATTTGGGTCGTTGATCACGTAACCAGCCATTGTGCAGTGGATAGTATGTATATAACGGCACCTGCCGGCGGAGGTATGCTCGGCCCAACTTTTTGGTGGCCTTCTCAGGACAGCATTAAAAAGTTGTACAAAAGAAATGGCATAACGGATCCCCGGAAAGAGTTGGATGTATTTGAGTTCTACGATCCGAGTGTCTGGGTCCTTGCAGAAGGTTTGGAGATCATGGGGCTCTGTGAAAAAAACCAGGTCGGAAAACTGATCGAGAGCGGAAGAACCCGTTTAGATGGTGAGACCCCCGTGAATCCTTCTGGTGGGGTCCTTTGCACGAATGCCATCGGTGATTCGGCCATGATGCGGCCGGCGCAACTTGCTCTACAGCTTCGGGGAGATGCGGGGGCCTATCAGGTCAGTAAGAGGGTATCCAGGGGACTGGCCCATGGGCTCGGCGGGGACTTCGCCGGGGCCTGTATCCTACAGAATCATCTTTAATGACAGGGGAGGTGACATGAATAGCAAGCAAAAGGAATATTTGGCAATAAGAAGTGAGGTGCGGTTGCCTTTTAAACAGAGCGCCGGGAAATATCTCTCCAGGTTCCTCCTGGAGTTAAGAGAGAACGGAAGAATCGTGGCGAACCGATGCCCGGAATGTGGAAGGATCAATTTACCTCCCAATATAACCTGTGGTTGGTGCAAAATTGCGGTTGAAGATAAAGCGGAGAACTGGCTTGAGTTGCCTGACCAGGGGACGGTGGTGACGTTTCTTGAAATAACTCAAAGGGATATCGAACCATTAACAGGCCAGGTATTGGGAAAAACGAACCCGGGAGCACAAATACTTCTGGAAGGTACAGAAACCAGCCGCTGTACGCCGCTTTATCACATTCTCGAAGAAACTGATATGAAGAAGATCTATAACGGGATGCGGGTCCAGGCGGTATGGAAATCTCGTGAAGAACGGGTCGGAAATTTGAGCGATATTGTGTACTTCAGAACCCTGATGGATAAGGAGAGAGCGGAACAATGACGAACCTGGAAAGAGAATCGGAAACAATAATCGCCGATAAACCATTTGAGACCTGGTACCTTACCTCTGCTGGATCGGTCGGCAGTGAATTTCTCATAGAACTGAGGGATAATAAGCGGATTCTCGGCATAACCTGCCCGGAGTGCGGCAGGGTGTTGGTTCCGGCAAGATCCACCTGCGCTATCTGCTTCAGGCAGACAGAAGGTTGGAGGGAGGTAAGTCAAACGGGTACCGTAATGAGCTATACTGCCGTTTATGGGGCACTCCCTGGTCAACCGGCAGGGTCGCCTCTTTTGTACGGAATCATTTTGCTGGATGGTGCCAGTACCGGATTGGTGCATAGGTTGGGGGAGGTCGATCCTAAGGAGCTAAGCATCGGGTTAAGAGTTCAGGCCGTATTTAGTGAAGATCGAAAGGGCGACATTCGGGACATAAAATATTTCAGGCCTGCAGAATAGGTATCGGAGGATGACACCATGGAAAGAACTATCATTACTGTTGCTGTAACGGGTTCTTTGACCACCCGGGTGCAGAATCCCCATTTGCCGGTAACCCCTGAAGAATTGGCGGAATCAGTGGCAGAAAGCTGTCAGGCGGGGGCGGCAGTAGTCCATTTGCACGTCCGCGATCCCATAACTGGAAAACCTGTTCAGGATGTTAGTCTCTTCAAAAAGACGATCGGATTGATCCGTAAAAAGTGTAATATCATTGTCAATGTCACGACCGGTGGCGGGCCGGGGATGTCTCTCGAAGAAAGAATCGGTGTGGTTTCATCCCTTTCGGTTGACCAGAGTGTAAAACCGGAAATGGCGTCACTCAATGCCGGATCGCTCAATTTCGGATTTTTCGACCGGGAACAACGGAAATTCATTCTGGATGATGTTCAGATGAATCCATGGAGTGGAATTTTACATTTTGCCGATACCATGAAGGCCCACGGCATAAAACCGGAAATTGAAATTTATGACGCAGGGATGATTCATAATGCGATTTTCCTTCGGGAGATCGGTGCCATGAAAACCCCGTTACATTTTCAGTTTGTATTAGGGGTTTTGGGCGGTATGCAACCAACAGTGGAAAATCTGGTTTTTCTTAAAAACGCGATTCCCTCCGGATCCACTTGGGGGCTTTGTGCCGTTGGTTTGAATATTTTCTCGTTAGGTCCTGTAGCCATAGCCCTTGGCGGTAATGTCCGGGTAGGATTTGAGGACTGCATTTATATCTCGAAGGGGAATCTGGCTCAAAGCAATGCCCAGATGGTCAGGAAAATAGCCGCTTTGTCAAGAGAAATGGGAAGGGAGGTCGCCACCTGCCGGGAAGCGAGAGCCCTCCTGAATTTATCTGAGTTCCTCGACTGATTTTTTTACATCATTTCTTATTAGATTAAGAAGGTGAGGAGGTCTGGATATGGAGAAGATTTATACCCGTGAAGAGGTGTTGCACAGGTTCGCCGATGGACAAAGGATTATGGTCGGTGGTTTTGCCAATCATGGCGTTCCGGAATACCTGATAGACGGAATAATTGAGACCGGGGTAAAAAACCTTACGATTATATCTAATGATAGCGGGGATCCCGGTATTGGTGTAGGAAAGCTCATTTCAAGCAGACGAACGGTTAAGATCACCTGCTCCTTTATTGGAAAGCATCCGGAGGCTGTCAATCAATATGCGTCGGGCGAATTAGAAGTGGAACTCGTTCCATTGGGAACTCTGATGGAACGCATCCGTTGTGGGGGAGCCGGGTTGGGGGGAGCACTCGTTCGGACAGGATTAGGGACCTTGGTTGAAAAGGATAAAGAAAAAATTATTGTCAATAATAAGAGCTATCTACTGGAGACGCCCCTTCAGGCTGATATCTCTCTGGTCAAGGCCTGGAAAGCCGATACGATGGGAAACCTGGTCTACCGCGGTTCTTCTCGTAACTGCAATCCTTTGATGGCCACGGCTGGAAAGCTGGTCATTGTTGAGACCGAGGAAATAGTCCCCGTGGGAACAATAGATCCTGACCAGGTTATTACTCCTGGTGTGCTCGTCCATATGATCGTCGTAGGGAAAGGAGACCAATGAGATGACCGATTCGAGAGAATTTATAGCGGCAAGGACTGCCCGGTTTTTAAAAGATGGAGACGTGGTTAACCTGGGTATTGGCATACCCACGTTAGTAGCTAATTATGCTCCAAACGGGGCCATACTGCACTGTGAAAACGGACTAATTGGATTAGGCCCCAAACCAATTGCCGGACAAGAGGATAAGGATTTCTTCGATGCAGGAGGAGGACCTATCACTTTGATTCCAGGGGCATCAGTCATAGATAGTGCTTCTTCCTGGGACCTCGTCAGGGGGGGGCACATATCTGTAACCGTGCTGGGGGCGTTACAGGTCGATGAGAAAGGGAATCTTGCAAATTGGGCGCGCACCGGCAAAATGGTCGGGATGGGCGGTGCCATGGATCTTGTCTCGGGGGCAAGGGAAGTGATCGTCACCATGGAACATATAGCAAAAAACGGCTCTCCAAAAATTATGAAACAATGCACACTCCCTTTGACAGGGGCGGGTGTAGTTACCTTAATCGTTACCGAACTGGCAGTCCTGAGAGTAATGGAGGGGGGGGTGGTACTTAAAGAAAAGGCCCCCGGGGTAAGTATAGAGGAGATCCAGTCTAAGACAGAGGCCCGACTGAATATTCCTGGGAGTGTCCCCGATATGCTTTGTTAACAAAACGGATTAAGGGTAACTAAACCGGAAAGGAGCCGGAATGGAATTCAGATTCAATGAAAAGGAACAGGCCTTTTATGACGAGGTGGATACCTTTTTACAGGAGATCCTGCCTCCGGGCTGGGCTTCCCGTCCCATGTACTGGCCGGGAGGATACGGCTGCGGCTCGATGGGAATCGAAGACGAGGCGAGCCGGGAGGTCCTGATCCGATTCCGCCGGAAGATGGTTGAAAAAGGCTGGGTGACCATATCCTGGCCCAAGGAGTATGGGGGGCGGTCCTATACCTACATGGAACAGGCCATATTCGACGAGCGGACCAGCTATCACCGGGCCCCGATTCTGGATGTGATCGCCTCCGGCATCGTGGGCCCCACCCTG
>JACRBX010000238.1 GCA_016219225.1 Deltaproteobacteria bacterium | reverse complement strand
AGTTATCGTCTTCAGGCCTGTAATGAAAAGGGGGAGGCAATGTTAAAGGCCTCTCCGGGGAAAGCCGTTTCCGAGGAAGACCGGAAACAGGCGGCCGGGATCAAAGAACAGGCCGAGGGGTCCATGCCGGCGCCGGTACCGACCGAACGGTTGAAGGATCAACCGCTTTTGGCATTATTTAATGCCCCCTTTTGGGATGAGGTCCAGTTTTCCTGTATCAATTGCGGGACCTGTACCTATTTGTGTCCGACCTGCTGGTGTTTTGACATTCAGGATGAGGTTCAGGGGACCGAAGGCGTTCGGTTGCGCAACTGGGATTCCTGCATGTATCCTTTGTTTACCCTTCATGGCTCAGGGCATAATCCCAGAGGGGAGAAGGTCCAACGGGTACGGCAACGTTTTATGCATAAATTGAAATATTATGTCGATAAATATGGAGACGGCGTGGCCTGCGTGGGTTGCGGGCGGTGTGTGCAATTTTGTCCGGTCAATATCGATATCCGTCGCGTCTGTCAACTGATGAACGACTATCAAGCATAACCCAATCTATAGGAAAGGATTGGTTGCAGGTTTCGGGTTGCGCGTTATTAGAGGAAAGATCACCATTTCGCAACTCGTACTCGCAACTTGTAACTTGATAGTATAGGAAATTCCTTTTTGGACGCAGATAAACGCAGATAGCCAGGATTTGTATATAAAGATAGTTATCTGCGGGTATCGGCGAAAATCTGCGTCCTAATTTATAACTCGTAACTCGTAGGGGGGTGTTTTCGTGGGAAATCCGTATTTACCCTATCCGGTCCGTATAGACCGGATTATTACCGAAACCGAAGATCGTAATATAAAAACCTTTAAATTTGTTTTTCTCGACCCCGGGGATGAGCAAAAATTCAGTTATCACCCCGGGCAGTTTGCCGAGCTCTCCATCGCCGGCAAGGGGGAAATACCCATCGGCATCGCCTCCTCGCCGACCGAAAAAGGGTTCCTGCTCTTTTCGGTCAACAAGGTGGGACTGGTGACTACTTTTTTGCATAATATGAAAGAAGGGGAGACCATGGGGGTCCGGGGCCCCATGGGAAACTGGTATCCCCTGGATCAAATGGAAGGGAAAAATATCGTCATCGTGGCCGGTGGCTTTGCCTTCACGACTTTGCGTTCGACCATCGTCTATTTACTCGACCCGGATAACCGGAAACGGTTTAAGGACATTACGGTTATCTATGGGGCCCGGACCCCGGGTATGCTGCTCTATAAAGAGGAGTTGGCGGCCTGGGAGGCCCGGGATGATATCCATATGCATATTACCGTGGATGGGACCGACGACCCGGATTGGAAATACAATGTCGGCTTTGTACCGGCCATCACGGAAAAGAAGGCTCCCAGCGCCCAGGACGCCTTCGCCCTGGTTTGCGGACCGCCGATCATGATCAAATTCACCCAGCCGGTTCTGGAAAAGCTCGGTTTTCCGTCCGAACGGATTATCATGAGTCTGGAAAACCGGATGAAATGCGGCATCGGGATGTGCGGCCGGTGCAGCGTCGGTCCGGAATTCGTCTGCAAGGACGGACCGGTCTTCACCCTGGCCAAGTTGAACACCCTGCCGAAAGAATATTAAATTTATCTTGCCAGGAGCAGTAAAAAAAGAATAGAATATAAAGATATATCATTAAGAAGGAGCGCTTGTTATGCCCGAACCGTTAAAAGTTAACAAAAAGAATCGGAAATTGGCCGTGGATGCCAAGATGGCCGACGTCTGTTTTACCTGCGGCACCTGTGCCGGCGGTTGCCCGGTGACCGGGGTAGACGGCTACGACCCTCGGAAAGCCATCCGGATGGCCGCCTTGGGTCTGGATGACGAATTAATCGCTTCCCGTTGGCCCTGGATCTGTACCCTTTGCGGTCGCTGTGAAAACCAGTGTCCCATGGGGGTTAACCTGATGAAGACCTTTCGCAAGGCCCGGGGGTTGAGAGACCGCGATAAAGTACCCGGACCTATTCATAAAGGGACGATGATGAACCTCCAGCGGGGGAATAACCTGGGGATCCCCAGGGATGATTTCCTGGGCCTGTTGGGTGACTTGGGACAGGAACTGGCCAATGACGACTGCCCCGGGTTTTATGTGCCGGTCGACAAAAAAGGGGCCAATATCATCACCACCATTAATTCCAAGGAACCCTTCGGGGAACCGGATGACATGAAATTCTGGTGGAAGATCTTTTATGCCACCAAGGAGGACTGGACGGTTTCTTCCGTCAACTGGGAAGGGGTCAATTGGGGCCTTTTTTCAGGAGACGACCCCTCCTGGAAAGAACAGGTGGGCCGAGTACTGGAGAATGCCAGGAGGCTGGAATGTAAAACCCTCCTCTTACCGGAGTGAGGCCACGCCTATTATGCGACCAGGCTTGGTCTGCAAAATTGGTTTCCGGAAGCTTTTAAGGAATTTAAGGTGATTAATGTTTTTGAACTGATGATTGAATACATCCAGGCTGGGCGGGTAACCATCGACAAATCGAAACACCCGCAACTGACTACGGCCCATGATCCTTGTAATTACACCCGGAAAAGTCAGATGACCTTCGGCAAGACTTATGGTCCGGAAATCCGCTGGATTACGCAACAGTTGGTAGACAATTATGTCGATATGTACCCGACGGACATGAACAACTATTGCTGCGGGGCCGGCGGCGGGGCCTGGGCCATGCCCTATGATAAGGAACGGATCTACTACGGCCGAATAAAGGCCAAACAGATCCAGGAAACCGGGGCCGAATTGGTAGTGGCCCCTTGCCATAACTGCCGGGATCAGATCATGAAGGGTCTGACCAAGGAATTCCAGTTGGGGATCGAAACCATGTACCTCTGGGAACTCTTTGCGGAGTCGATCGTCATCGAGCCCTGGAGCGACGAGGAGATTGAAAAGGCCACGGTCTTACGGGATGCCCAGTTTGAGCGGGACGGAGTGGTCCTTGAGGAGATGGAGGAAGAGGAATAATCCCTTTTCAACGGGAATAAAAAAGGGTCTTCCTTTTCCGGGTAAGACCCTTTTTTTATTTGGAGAAACGCAAAAACTAAAAAATTTTTTGGGGCTATGGGCTATGGGCAATAGGCGAGGGGAACGGTAAAGCGAATTTATGGTTTTCCCTTCGCCCATGCTTAAAATCTCTTGTTCCTTGCACCTTGTAACTTGTAACTTGAAACTTTATTTTCGAGAGAGGCTAAAATTATGCTGAGCATCATGCGGAAACACGCCCAATCTTGGATCATCAAACTGGCCCTATTTTCGGTGGCCATTGTGTTTGTCTTTTGGGGGGTAGGCAGTTTTCGTTCCGATAGGGCTTCACGGGTAGCCGAGGTGAACGGAGAACCTATTTCCGTCACTGAATATCAGCAGACCTTTCGACAGACCATGGATAAGATCCGTTCTTCCGTCGGCCAACAATTCGATGAAAAGGCCTTGAATACCCCGGAGTTCAAAGGAAAAATAGTGGATAGCTTGATAGAAAAAAGGCTTATCCTGGAAATGGGGAAAAAAATGGGGTTTTCCGTTACTCCGGAGGAACTATCCCGGTCCATCCAACAGATGCCGTTTTTCCAGGAGAATGGAAAATTCAGCCTTTACAAGTACAGAAAAATTCTGCAGATGAACCGCATGACGCCGGAAGTGTTTGAAGCCGAACAGACTACGAATCTGCTTCAGGAACGGGTCAAAGGATTCTTGAATGATTTTATCAAGGTCGACCCTGAAGAGGTCCGTAATTTTTACTCCTATCTGAATGATGAAGTAAATTGCCATTTTTTGCTTTTTAAAAAAGAGGACTATAAGAAACAGATAACCCTTACCTCGGAACAATTGAATGCGTTTTTCAGCAAAAACCAATCCCGTTACCGGACCCCGGTTCAGGTTCGGGTGGCTTATCTGGATATGAATCCCAAAGATTTTGAAGCGAATGTGGTGATCCATGAAAAAGAGGTTCAAGAATATTATCAGCAAAATCAGCAGAAGTTTATCGATTCGAAAACCAATAAACCCTTTCCTGTTGACCAGGTTCTGGATAAAATTCGGAGTGTGTTGAAGGAAGAGAAGACCCGTGAACTGGCCTTCCGAAAGGCTGAAGAAGTATACGATCAGGTCCTCTCCAAGGGTAATCTGAAGGCCTTCGGACAAGGCGCCAAGGTCTTGATCAAAGAAACCGAATGGCTGACCTCCGGTCAGATTGGATCCGGGATCGGAGCCGTTAAGGAATTTAATCAAAAGGCTTTTTCCCTCAAAAAGGGAGAATTGACCCCTGTCCTGGACCTCGGCCCCCAATGGGGCTTTGCCATCCTTCAAGTTACAGATCGAAGGGAATCCCAACCCATGACCCTGGCCCAGGCCGAATCCAGGGTTAAAGAGGATTTGACGGAAGAAAAGGCCTCTCAGATGGCTTTATCCGAGGCCGAAGCGGCTTTAAAGAGCCTTCGACCAGGGAAAGATTTGCAACAATGGGCCAAAGAAAAAAATAAAAAGTGGGAAGAAACCGGATTTTTCTCCCGGGTAAAAAATCGGCCACCCTGGGCAGACACCCCGGAAATCCAGGAAGTTCTGTTTTCCATAGGGCCTTCAAACCCGGTTCCAGGAAAACCCTTCAAGTTGGGGTCCGATTACGGTATCGTCGCCTTTAAAGAATCCCGTCGGGCCTCCCTGGAAGATCTCAAAAAAGACCAGGAGCGGTTTTCGCAAGCCCTCCAGCAACAGAAGCAGTATGATATGTTCGGACAATGGAGCCGCACCTTAAGGGAAAATGCCCAGGTGACCATCAACCGGGATCTGATCTAAGTTCAGGATATAGGAATTTCTTTTTTGGACGCAGATGAACTCGGATCGGCAGAGGGCCGATCGTGCAGATTGTCAGGATATTGAATATAAAGAGCTAATCAAAGATATTTGAAATAATCTGCGGGTATCGGCGAAAATCAGCGTCCTAATTTAAATTTTACTTCAGTTTTCCGTTCTTCCCCTTGACGGACAGCTTATCGATTATGCAGATACTCCAAAGAGCCCGGAAGAACATTGTCCTTAAATTTATTGCTGAAGCCCTGATTCGTTCCCTGGCTTTTCTTTTTATTATTGTTGCCGCCCGGTATTTGGGGGACCGGGACTTCGGGCATTATTCCCTGGCCTATTTTTTTGCCGGACTGTTGACCATTTTTACCGATTTCGGCTTGAATACGGTTCTGATCCGGGATATTTCCCGGGACCATCGCCTCCTTAACCGCTATGCCGGGAACGTCCTTTCTATAAAAATCGTCATTTCCCTGGCCTTGTTGCTCCTGGGTCCCGGGTTCCTCTTTCTCGTCGGTTACCCTCACGACCTCTTTCTCATGGTTTTTTTGAGTATGATTTATTTGCTGGGCAATCACTTGTTGGACTTCCTGATCGCCCTGACGAATGGTCTGGAAAAAATGGAATATGAGCTTCTGATTAAAAGCCTGTATAAGATCCTGGTGGTGGCCATTCCCCTTGTTTTTCTCTGGCAGGGATACGGGTTATGGGGTTTTTTACTCGCACTGGTCGGCAGTTACGGGGTCAGTTGTCTATTGTCCGGAGCGATAGTCTGGAAAAAAATGACTCCCCTGGTATTGCACTGGGAGATGGGTTTATGGAAGCAACTCCTGCGTTCAGCCTGGCCTCTCGGTCTTTCCGGCCTTTTCATGACCGTTTACGTTAAAGTCGATATGGTCATGCTCTCTTTTTTCGGGGTTTCTCCGGCTGAAATCGGGTGGTATTCGATTCCCGTCAAGGTTGTAGAGATGTTCTCTCTGTTCCCCATGTTGATTATGGCCGGTCTTTTTCCCATTTTTTCGGTATTGACTTCGGAAGATCGGCAGGCCTTTGAAAGGAATTATCAACGGACCCTGCATTATCTGACCATGGTCTCTATCCCTTTGGTTCTGGCCACTTTTGTTTTGTCCGATTCCTGGTTGGTTTTTTTCTTCGGCCCCACCTTTGCCAAATCGGTCCCCTCTTTGAAAATCTTAATCTGGGTCTTGCCTTTTATCTTTCTTAATTATGTTTTTATTAATACCTTAATCGCCTTAAACCAGGAAAAGATGATTACCTGGGGGAGTGGAATAGCGGTTCTTTTTAATGTGGGTCTCAACACCATCATATTGCCCCGATACGGTTACCTGGGAGCCAGTTGGACAACGGTCGTCACCGAAGTCTTTCTCTCGGTTTGTTTTTTTGGGGTCCTCCAACGTTCTTTTTTCCATCTTCCCCTTTTAGGACCGGGCCTGAGATTAGGGATCAGCGGCGGTTTGATGGCTGTTCCCCTTTGGGGGTTGAAGGGTTGGCCCCCGGGCTTGGTTTGGCCCCTGGCCGTAGCCGGGTATGGAACGGGTCTTGTTTTTTTCCGCCTCTTAACCTGGGAAGACTGGGCGTTGTTGAAAAGAATACTGGGGCATTCCCAGACTTCGATGGAGGATCTTGAGCGATGAAAGTGGCCATCGATGTCAGAACCGTTCTGCCAAACCGTTCCGGGGTCGGCAATTATGTCCTGCACCTGATACAGAATTTAAGAAAGGTTGATCCTGATTCGATTTATTTCTTTCTGTCCCTGAAAAAAAATATGTCTTTTCTGGGACCATTGGCCCCGGAACAAAATCCTCTGGTAACGGTCTTTTCGCACGAAAATCATCCCCTGGGAGATTTCTGGGAGCATTTCATCTTACCCATCCGCCTGATGAAAAAAGGGATCGATGTTTTTCACGGCCCGGCCTCTTTGATTCCTTTTCGGAGGGATCATTATCAGGTTGTGGTCACCATTCACGATCTGGTTGCCTTCCTCTTCCCGGAAACCATCCCTTTGAAATACGGGGCTTATATGCGCTATCTGCTGCGACAGGCCGTGAAGCGGGCCAATAAGATTATTTCCGTTTCTCATCACACCCGGCAGGACTTAATCGAAATTTTAAAAGTACCTTCGGAAAAAATTGTCGTCATTCATGAGGCCCCTTCCCCGATCTTTCGTCCTTATGATCGCAACAAGGTTCGAACCCTTTTAAAAGAACGGTATGGGATCAAAAAAAAATATATCTATCATCTGGGTAACATAGAACCCCGAAAGAATTTGATTGTTCTTCTGCAGGCCTTTACCCGGGTCTGTCAAGAACTGGGCACTGAATACCAGTTGGTGGTGAGCGGTCAAAAAGGGTGGCTGATCCGCTCCTTGAGTCATTTTTTAAAAAATTATCCCATGCGGGATCAGGTTCTCTTTACCGGTTACGTCCCGATGGAAGACCTGCCCTTTCTTATGAATGGAGCGGAGATTTTTGTTTTTCCGTCTCTTTATGAGGGATTTGGGTTGCCGGTCCTGGAGGCCATGAGCTGTGGAACCCCGGTAATTTCTTCCAATCGCTCTTCCATCCCGGAAATTGTCGGGTCGGCCGGTGTCCTGATCGACCCGACCGATGTCCAGGAATTGGCGCACCGGATAATTTATCTGTTGAGAAATGGGGAAGAAAGAAGGTGGTTGAGTCTATTGGGCAAAGATCAGGCCGCCCGATTTTCCTGGGAAGAGGTGGCCCGAAAAACCTTGAATGTTTATCGATCGGTTAAATATGAGAATCCTTTTTGATGCCAGAGTCCTGGGAGAACAGATGCATGGAATCGCCCGCTATTGCCTGAACCTGCTTCAGCAACTCCTGGCAGAAGAGAGGGGCCATGAATACCTGGTCTTGATCAGCCAGGCGCGGGTCAAAGAGTGGTTCAAACCTTCCGCGAAGGTTTGCTGGATTATTAACACCACTCCTATGTACAGCCTTCAGGAACAGTTCTTATTGCCTTATCAGATCCGGAAAGAGGACTTTGATTGTTTCCATTCACCGACCTATACCATCCCCCTGAGCTTATCGGCCAAGGGGATCATGACCATCCATGATTTGATTCACTTACTGTTCCCCAAAGATTACGGCCTTCACCATCGTCTTTTTTATTCCCTTTTGGTCCGCCCGGCAATCAAGCGCTGCCCGAAGGTTTTTACCGTTTCGGAACATTCCAAGAAAGATGTTATGCTTCTCCTGAAGGGAAATGAAGAGCAGATTGTGGTCACCCCAAACGGCTTGGATCCCCATTGGGCACCCCGATCGGTAGAGACCGGCTTTGTGGACCGCTACGGATTGAATAAAGGTTATGTGCTTTATGTCGGCAACCCAAGACCCCATAAGAATTTCCCAAGGGTCCTCTTTGCTTTTGAGAAACTGATTCAAGAGGATCGCTATCCCGGAAGACTGGTGGCCATTGGCATTGCCCCTTCTTCGCTTTCCAATGGATTACAGGACCGGGTTATTTTTTTGCCCCAATCCAACGACCGGGAATTGGCTCTGTTTTATTCCGGAGCCGACCTTTTGGCAGCCCCCTCTCTTTATGAAGGATTCGGCTTACCGGTCCTGGAGGCCATGGCTTGCGGCTGTCCGGTGCTGATCGGGAATCAGGGGGCCTTGCCGGAAATTGCCGGGGAGGCCGGTATTCAAGTGGACCCTTATGATGTGCAATCCATAGGGGCAGGGATCCGGCAGGTAATTGCCGATAAAGATTTAAGCCGGAAAATGAAAGAGCAAGGATTAAAACGGGCCGCCGGTTATACCTGGCAGAAAACGGCCCGGAAGGTATTGGACACTTACCGGGAGTTGGAACAAAAATAGAATATTCGTATCGCGTATCGCGTATCGCGTATCGCGTGAATCGTGAATCGTATTTCGTAACTTGAAACTTGCACCTTGAAACTATTTTTTCATACCAAGGCACCTGAAGCATAAATGACGACTGAAATTCAAAAAAATCCTAAAAAGTTGCAAACCCTCCGTGTGGCCCTGGTTCACGACTGGCTGACCGGCATGCGGGGTGGGGAAAAATGCCTGGAAGTTTTTTGCGATATTTTTCCGCAGGCGGATATTTATACGCTTCTTCATATAAAAGGGTCGGTCTCTCCTTCTATCGAAAGGCATCGGATTCGAACTTCATGGATACAACATCTCCCCTGGGTGGATCGAAAATATCGTAATTATCTTCCTTTGTTCCCCAGGGCTATCCAATCTTTGGCTATAAAAGGCTATGACCTGGTCCTTTCCAGCAGCCATTGCGTAGCCAAAGGGGTTCGGGTTCCTTCCCAAACCGTACACATCGCCTATATCCATACCCCCATGCGCTATGTCTGGGATATGTATCCGGTCTATTTCGGAAAGAACTCGACCGCCGGTCGGCCGGCAAAAATTTTGATGCCGGCTGTACGCCCTTTTTTACAAAGATGGGATAAGCATTCCAATGACCGTGTGCACTATTTCCTGGCCAATTCCGATCATGTCCGCCGGCGCATCCTGAACTATTATGGTCGTCAGTCCGAGGTGATTCCCCCTCCGGTTGACGGCCTATTCTTTGATATTTCTCCGAAACCCCAGGATTATTATCTTATCGTTTCAGCCCTGGCCCCTTATAAGCGGATAGACCTGGCCATCCGGGCCTTTAACCGGCTCAACAAGCCCCTGGTCATTGTCGGGACCGGTCCCTTAAAAACCCAACTTCAGGGTATGGCTGGAAAGAATATTACCTGGCTGGGATGGCAAGAGGCAAAGGATCTTAGAAAATTATACGGGCAATGCCGGGCCTTGATTTTTCCGGGCGAAGAGGACGCCGGCATAACACCCTTGGAGGCCCAGGCCTCGGGCCGGCCGGTGGTGGCCTTCGGCCGGGGAGGGGCCTTAGAAACGGTGGTTTCTTTTGAGGAATATCTGGAAGGGCGGAGGGATTTTTTCAGCGGGATTTTCTTTCCGGAGCAAACCGAGAAGGCTCTCGGGGAGGCCGTCGAAAGGCTGGAGAAACAAGCCCATCTTTTGAATCCGGATAAAATCAGGACCCATGCCCTTCGGTTTGACCGGGAGATTTTTAAAGAACGCATTATCCAAAGCATTATTGAAAAAATAAAATTAGAAAGAAATGGATCATGAAACGAGCTTTGATTACCGGAATAACCGGTCAGGATGGAAGCTATTTAACCGAACTTTTACTTTCCAAAGGATATGAGGTCCATGGCATCGTCCGCCGGATGGCCCTGGAAGATCCTCTGCACCGCCTCTGGCGGCTCCGTCATGTCCTGGAAAAGATTACCCTCCATGCCGCTTCCATGGAAAGCTACCCCAGTCTGTTTAACGTGATCGAGGCCATTGAGCCGGATGAGTGTTATCATCTGGCGGCCCAGAGTTTTGTCAGTTATTCCTTTGAGGATGAATTTTCGACCATTAATACCAACATCAACGGCACGCATTATTTACTGTCATCCATAAAACGAAAGGCCCCCCATTGCCGGTTCTATTTTGCCGCTTCCAGCGAAACCTTCGGAAAGGTCCGGGAGACGCCCCAGGACGAAAATACCCCTTTCCACCCCCGTTCTCCCTACGGCATTTCCAAGGTGGCCGGGTTTGAACTGACCCGGAATTACCGGGAGGCCTATAACCTCCACGCTTCCTGCGGTATTTTATTTAATCATGAGTCCCCCCGCCGGGGTCACGAATTTGTCACCCGGAAAATAACTTCCCATGCCGCTTTAATCAAGTTAGGGAAGGAGAAGCGGATCAAATTGGGAAATATCAAAGCCAAGCGGGATTGGGGACATGCCCGGGATTATGTCCGCGCCATGTGGTTGATGCTGCAACAGGAGAAACCGGATGATTATGTCATTGCCACCGGGAAATGCCACACCGTAGAAAATTTCCTGGAAAGGTCCTTTTCCCTGTTGGGACTGGATTATCTACAGTATCTGGATATCGATCCGACCCTTTACCGCCCCTCGGAAGTCATGACCCTCATGGGGAATTATTCCAAGGCCCAGGAGATCCTCGGGTGGCAGCCGACAATTACTTTTGAGGAATTGGTCCGGGAAATGGTGGAAAAGGATTTGGATTTATATACCAAGGGGCCGTAACGTAATAGAAGGTTATGGAAGAAATTCTGATTTATTCTCTACCGGCCTGACCGGAGTGTCTGACTGCGAAAGAGTTCTTTCGCCAAAAGGGTATTCCCTTTCAGGAATTCGATCTCTCCCAGGACCAGCCGGCCGTCACCCGAATGCTTAGACTGACCAGGCAGAAACGGGTGCCGGTCATCCAGAAAGGCGAGAAGTATGTGGTCGGGTTTAAGCCCGAGGAACTTGAAGAGTTAATGGCTTCCTGATCAATTTTTTTTAACTGGGGTCGGGCCACGACAACTTCTTCATCGGTGGGGGAACCTGCATCGTTAAATGTAAAGCCTATTTAACTCGGGGTATGCCAGATCTGGTCGGGAATAAAATGTCTCTTTGCTCTTGCCATTTGGTTTTGAATAACGTCTTTTTTGCCACCCCAAAACGCGATATAGGCCCTGTTTAGGGAGCAAAATTAACCATTCTATTCATTATATCAGGTTGTTCGCGTGGCTCGACCCAGTCGCGCGCCGTCATGGTTATGCAAAGGAATGTTGATCTCTGGGAATTGGTTTCAGGCGATTAATTTGATTTGCTTCAGGACTGTTCATTGCATGCCAAAGATCCCAATCCTGTTGCAAGCCCAGCCAAAAGTCCGCGGACATACCCAAAACACGGGAAAGTCGCAATGCCGTATCCGGAGTTACCGAACGTTTGCCTTTAATAATTTCGTTCAGGCGTGGGTAAGATACGCCCAGACGACGAGAAAGTTCTGCTTGTGTAAGGTCAAGCGGCTTGACGAATTCCTCGAAAAGCATCTCCCCTGGATGTGTCGGGGGACGATTTCGAGGCAGCCGCCTCCCAACATCAGTGGTAATCTGTGATTTCGATCTCGTAGGCATGGCCTTCCTCCCATGTAAAACAAATTCTATATTGTTGATTAATGCGGATACTGTATTGATTCTGCCGGTCGCCTTTCAAGCGTTCCAATCGATTTCCAGGAGGCACTTTAAGTTCATTGATCTCCCGAACTCTGTTGATTTGATCCAATTTCCGACGAGCAACAGGCCAAATAGATTGAGGGCAACATCTTCGAGCTGCTTGCGATGCCACACCATCAAAAATATCCTCTGTGCCAGCAGACTTAAAGGTTCTTATCATGTGTCATATTATAATGAATTCCATTATAGATGTCAAGCTATTTGCACCGTATGCATAACGATGGCGTCAGCCGCCGAGGTACGAGGTCGGCTGCACGCATTCATTAGTTATGTGGTCCTTCGGTTTGGTCAATCATGACAGCAGTTTCTTGAATATGTCGGCGTCGTGATCCGACAAACCAAACTTACCGACGAGTCGATCCAGCATTTTGCCTGAGTGAAACCAGGATATGAATGTGTCCACATCCCCAGCAAAACCTCGTGCGCACTTATCGGAAATGGTCTGGTAGTCCTGAACTTCTGGGAATAGTCTCAATGTCTGATGTGTTGCTGATGGAAAAACAAGCCCGTGCTTCATAAAGAAAAGAACGCCGTAGATGTGTCTCAATCTGATCTGCAAATGGCTATCAAATGATATGCCTGCAATGCTGGACTCACTTGTGGCCGCATTGACTGGAGTGAGATGCTGAACTGGTTGTGTTTTGTTTTGGAGTTGACTGCCGATTATCCTTCTCTTTGGCAATCTTTCCTTCTGTGCCGGTCGGTTAACCTCTATCCCCTTTAATTCTTTCTTGGATATTCCAATCGTGACCTGCTGGAGCGCTTCAGAAAACGTCTCATCGTCAATATCGGGGAATTCATTCCTCAGGTAGCCAATGACTTTTTGCGCGGTTTCATATGACGTCAGTTGCTCGATCAGCAGCGTCACTTCCCTGGCCTTATTAAAATGGCGGAGTTTGTTAGTCAAGTATTCAGCGTGTCTGTTTTCCAGTAGACTGGATTTGTTGAAGGTCTCTACAAAGGACGCCCCAGTGTCTGATGGGTTTTCGAAATCAATTTTCTCCAATAGTATCGGGTCGGAGTGGGGGTTTAGCGACCCATCATAATACACTCTCAAGTCCGTCCCAATCAGAAATCCAAAATCCGACTTCATCTGTCTCATATAAGACCGCAACTGTCCTATTACGTAGTCCCGCGTGATGTTCTCAAGAGGTCTTTTGACTTCTACGACAATCAAGCATTTGTTGCCATTCCTACGGACAATCAGATCTGGCCGAAGGGTTCCCTCTCGGCCCAGCTGCACTATTGGCTGTCTCTCGATCTCATTTTTGAATTCTCTCCAGCCGAGCACCTCGATAGCCCTCACTACTTGGCTTTCAAACTCCTTTTCAGGAATGTCTTGACGAACATTGCCCGATAGGAGGAAGCAGATTTCGGCCCACTTCTCAGAATGCTCGGTCGTCATTGCCTTCTCCATCTTTCACATAACTACAGCTTCAGCGGCCGTGCGCCAAGGGACTACAGGATAAAATCAAAACGCTTCCCGCCCGGTCCGCTGAAAGCATTCGTCTGAAAGTATTCGTTATGCAGGCTCTACTTCGCCGCTCCGTTGCTTCCCAAAGAGGTACTTCAGGATGTCATCTTTGTGGTGTTCCCAAGCCAGGGGGGTAGCATACACCTCCACCGGAAACCAAGCTGGATGCGTCACAATAACCCCGTCATACACTGCTGCGATGAACCTAATTGGCCTGCGGACGCTATGGGGACGTTGTTCATTTCATTCAGTTTGAGTAGCTGCTCCATCGCTTTAATTGCCATAGCCACCCCGGTTGTCCCAACCCCAACCTGGCGGGCGATCTCAGCCATAGGGAGCCCCAGTTCTCGGTATAGATAAAAACAGACCCTTCTTCGAAGTTCCGACACAGCCTTTCGGCGGCTCCCAGATTTTAGCTCAATTTCATTAACTCCGGCGTCTCGACATTTTTCTTTAATGATCCTCGACAACGACCCGGCTTTCTTTCGGGCTCTAATTTGCCGGACCAGTTTTTGGTCCGCTTCTTCCAGGATAGCTTGGACGAAATCTCCGTCCCCTAAGATCCGCTCATCATAAGCT